>JAHFTC010000210.1 GCA_023269585.1 Opitutaceae bacterium | reverse complement strand
TTGTGGCGCAGGTCGCTCCTGCTGCTGCGCGCTACGTCGAGGACCCCGTCGCTGCCCGCGCCGCGGTACGCGTCGCAGGGGCCCTGGAGACATTGATCACCATCGCTATACCAGGCGCCCTCTGCGTAGAGCAGGGCGCCGGAGCCATCGGCGTTGGCGTAGGCCCTCTTGGTGAGGGTGATGCTGGTGTAGGGTCCGTGGTTGAACCCACCGGTACCGTACCGCTGTTCCTGTTTCTCGGCGTAGAAATCGTACTTCACGAGTCCCGGCAACGGGGCGCCGGGGCGATGCCACGGCCAGTGCTTCACCGTGATCGGGTACATCCAAACTTTGATGGTAAGGAGGATCGGGGTCCCGCCGGGCCCAGTGATCGTTTGCTGGTCGCTGCCTTTCAGCTGCGCGCCGCCGGAGGACTCCCAGCGGTAGGCCATGACCTCCTCGCCGACCACGCGCCGCAGCCAATGCCGCCCGGCCGCTGTATCGACCTGGTAGTGGGCGGTGGGCCGGCCGGCGGGCAGATCGTAGTAGGTGCCGGACTTGGTGAACGAACTGCCGGCGTAGAAACGCACGACCTGATGGTTGCGCAGGCGCTGGATATCGACGAGACCGGCGGGCACGAGCGCCTGGGCGCGGGTGCCGTTTTCAATCCACCACACGGTGGCCGGGCCGGCCTGGAGCCGGAACCACGGATACCCGCCGCCGTTGAGGTAATCGAGGGTGTGCATCACGACGGTGCCGGCGGAGCGGCCGTTGCCATCGGCACCCAGGCCGAGGAACACCGGCTTGGCCTCGCCCAGCGCGGAGGTGTCGCACAACGCGAACGGAACCGCCGTGCGCAGGCTCGCGCGGATCGTAAAACCCGGGACCGCCTCGGCCTTCGAGATCTGGTCGACGAACTTCTCGTTGATGACCAGTTCGGTGTCGGTCCGGTACACCCCTCGGGTATCCTCGCGCAGCGACACGAAGAAGTTCGAGATCGTGGTGCTGCAGCTGAGGACCTCGACGGGGTAGGCGCGATCGGGCACCAATACCAAACGCCAACCGTAGGACTCATAGCCGCCCTCGCCGTTGTCGGGCAGCGCCCAGGTGCCGGAGGCGCCGCTGAAGTTGAAGGTGTACTCGCCACCGGCGACCCGCAGTTTCACCGAGCCCGAGCCGAGCGCGCGGACATTGAGGACGGCGGTGCGGCTGGGGGCGCCACCGTTACCTAAATACATCATCGTGAGCTCGTCCGACGAGAGCGGGGTGGTGTCGGCCGGGGTGGCCGCGCCGAGGATCGAGGCGGAGAAGGCGGAAGCGTTGCCGGAGGTATCCTTAGCTCGGATTTTGTACAGGAAGAGCGAGCCCTCGGCCAAACCGGAGTGCGTCCAGGCGGCGCTCGTGCTCGTGCCCAGCTGCACGTCGCGGGAGGCGTCGTAGATCTCGTAGGTGGGCGCCTGCCCGGAATTATCCGTGCTGGGGGTCCAGCTCAGGGCGATGGACGAGGGAGAGGCCGACGATGTCGTCAGTCCTGCGGGCACGGAGGGCGGCTGGGTATCGCTGCCCAATGGCGGAGTCGTGACCGGCAAGGCCGTGCTCCAGCCCGACCAGTTGCCGGCGGCATCGCGGGCTCGCACCGTCATCGAATAGGTCGTACTGGGCGCCAGACCGGTCACCGCGGTCGACGTGCCGGCCACAGCCCAGATGGTCGTGCCCCACCGCGCTTCGTAGCCGGTGACGCCGACATTGTCGGTGGCGGCGGACCAGGAGAGTGTGAAGGAGGTCGCGCCCACCCCGGCACTCGCCAAGCCCGTGGGAATCGACGGCGGCTGGGTGTCCGTCGGTGCGGCGGTGGTCACGGAAAGCGGCGCGCTCTGGGCAGACCAGTTGCCCGCGGCATCTCGCGCCCGCACGGTCATCGAATGGGGCGTGTTCGCCGCAAGCCCTGTCACGCTGAACGAGGTCGTGGTGGGGGTGCCGATGGGAGAGCCGTTGCGGAAGACTTCGTAGCCGGTCACCCCCGTGTTGTCCGTCGAGGCCGACCACGCCAGCGTGAACGAGGTTTGCGTGATGTTGGAACTAGCCAGGCCGGTGGGAACCGTCGGCGCTTGGCCGTCGGCGATCGTGACGACGCAGGTCGCGGTGGCGACGGTCGTCATCGAGCCGCTCGCATTGTCGACGCCCTGGATCTGGTAGGTCATCTGCGGCGCGGTGGCGCCGGGCTCCTGCAGGGTGTGCGAGACGGCGAGCACGCCCGGGGGCCCGCCGTTGCCATTGGCGCCCCACACGCTGCCGTTGCGCAGGATATAGACATAGACCTCGGACGCGCCAGAGCGGCTGGTGTACGTGCCGCCCACGTTGTACTTCGCGCCCGGTTGCGCGGTGCCCGCCGGCTGCGGGCTCCAATTCAACGATTGGCCGAAGACCGGACCGACGAGGCCGAAGAGCAAAGCGACAAGAAGAGTTTTCATAGCCGGTTCCGGTCAGAGGCCGAGGGTGGCGAGTTTGGTTTCGAGCGACTCCGTGCCGTGGATATCCCCGATCACGCCTTGCGCATCGGCGAGGATGACCAACGGCAGTTGGTCCAGCCCGAGCTGGCGGGCGACCGGGCCGCCCGCCCCCTCGATGACCTGCGTGCCCGGGAAGGCGCCGCGCTGCGCGTCGGCGGCGGCCGCCGCGGTGTCGGTATCGAGGTTGATCCCGATCCACACCGCCCCGGCCGTCTTGCGCTGGCCCAGAAAAGTCGCGAGTGCCACGCTCTCCGGGTTCCAGCTCGCCCAGGTGTAGAGCACCACCGGTTTGCCAAGGCCGACCAACTGTTTCGCCACGGCGGTATCGGCCAACACCTCGGTCAGCCGCCGCCCGGGCAACGCCAGCCAGGTCAGCCGCAATTGCGCACTTTGTTTGACCGCCTGCGGCGCCGCGGAGTCGGCCAGTTCACGAAGGATTTTGACCGCACGTTTGTCCGGATTCCAGCCGGCGACCGTGAGCAGCGTCTCGTAGCCCTGCGGCTGGCGGGGGAATTCCGCGATGAGTTGGCGCGCCCCGGCCTCGATCCGGTTCGGAAGTTCGCTCTGCTGTTTGGCCTGCGCCAACGCCTGCTGGAAATACCAGTATCCGGAAACCTCCGCCCGGTCCGCCTCGGACAGCGTGGCATCGGCGCGAATCGCCGTCGCCACCGCCTGGAACCGTGTCGCCGCCTGCGCGTCGCGGTTGCCGGCCGCCTCCAGCAACGCCATGACCTCCATCTTCCGGGCCCGGGCGGCACCGGGCGCCTCCGGATGCGCCTCGTAGAAGCGCTTCGCCGCATCGGCCCGCTCCAGGGCGCCCTTCGCCCCGCGCCGCTCCGGGGAGAAATCGGCCTGAAGCTGCGTCCACTCCGCCGCGGTATCCTTGCGGTCGGGCGCCCTCCCCTTCTCCGGTTCAGCCTGGGCCAACGCGACTACCGCGAGAAGGCAGACAACTGCAACTGCGGGGGGGGGGGGGGGGGGGGGGGGCGAACTTCGGGAGCTTCATGACGCGAAAGGGAAGGAGGCGGCGAAAGCCGGGCGCACGGGGTCGACGCGCCAAGGCCGCGCCGGCTGAAGGGGTGAGGAAGAGGGTTTGCCCGCAGCAGGATCCACCGGGACCTGTCCGCGATCGGGCGGGACGGAAGCGAGGCGGATTTTCCGGTGCAACAAAATTCCGGCGACAGAGGCGAAAAAGTCCGCGG
>JAHFTC010000112.1 GCA_023269585.1 Opitutaceae bacterium | reverse complement strand
CCTGCGTGCCGGAGACGATGATCGCGTTGCTGCGCTCGTCGGCGGTGATCGTCATGAACTCGCTGAACTGCGAGTTGCGTTCCTGGCCGGTGCGATTGCCACCGGCGACCACCGCCGGAGCGGCGCGGGTCGTGTCCGGCTCACGTTCGCGGTTCATGCCCGGGAAGGTCTCGGTATTGCGCTGCCGCCGCGAAGAGGAAGACCCGCTGCTGCGTGTAGTCGTGCCGGTCGATCCCGAGACGAAGGTGCTCAGCAACGAAGCCACCTCGGTGGCCTGCGCATGCTGGATCTTGATCACGGCGATCTGCGTCGAGGGATCGGCCTGCACATCGAGCTTCTCGATCAGGTTCTCGTAGAACTGCACATTGGCCGAATCCGTCACGACGATGACCTGGTTGGTGCGCTCGTCGAAGCTGATGTTCGTGGTGGCGGAAACGAGGGCGGCGCCGAGGCCCGCGGTGGAGTCGGCACGGCCCTCGACCGGGGTCGGGGGCGGCACGCCGGGGGGCATCGGCGCGCCGGGCTGGGCGCCGCCCGTCTGACGATTGAAGGCGCTGCGGGTGGTCTCGATCAGGCTCTTGATCTTCTCGGCCACGGCCTGCGCCTGGGCGAACTTGAGCGTGTAGAACTTCGTGGCCAGATCGCGCGGCTTGTCCACCTGCTCGAGCACGTACTCGAGGCGCTGGAGGTTCGAGATGGTGTCGGTCACCAGCAGCGTGTTCGAATTCTGGAACGGCACCACCGCCCCGAAGCCGGGGCTGAGGAACGGCTGCACCTGGTTCTGGAAGGTCGTTGTATCGAGATGCTGGATCCGAAAGAGCTTGCTCACGATCTGCCCGGAGGGCGGCTGGTCGCGCAACGACCCCACGACCAGCTCCGGCGCCTCGGTGCGGATGTTGGTGATGACGACGACCTTGATGAACTTCTCCCCCAGCGGGGCCACCGCGATGTTGTTCAGGCTCAGCAGCGATTCGATCGCGATGATCGCGTCGCGCTTGGTGATCGGCCCGTGGCTGTTGAAGGTGAACATCGGAGTGGGCAGCTGCTGCGGGCGCACCACCGAGCGGCCGGTGAGCTGCTCGAGCAGGTCGAGCACCGTCGCGAGCGTGCTGTCGCTGAGCTTGATGCTGTCGATCACCGCGCCACCGTCGCCCGCCGCCGGGATCTCGACCAACGGGGTGCCGGCCTGGCCCGCCGGCGGCGGCAGCCCCGGCGCCCCGGCGGGGGTCTGCGCGACGGCGAAGGACGCGAACGCAGCCAGGACCACGGCGAGGAGCACCCCGGTCGGGAAGCGAAGCGGCGGGAGACGGAGAGGTTTCATGATGGGAAAAAGGTCGGGGCGGACCAAAGAGGATACAGCGTGGGGCGCTTCAGGGCAGCAGTTCGAGGCCGGAGAGTTTGAGGCGCACATCCAGCTGCGCAGGGTTGCGGCGATCGGGCGTGACCACCAACTGCTCGATGTTCACCAGCGGCAGGCTGCCCCGAAGATCGTCGACGAAGGCTCCAAACGCCGGGAGTTCCACCTTCTCGATGGTGAGCGCGACGGTGTGGACCGCCACCGGCGGTTTGCGTTCCGAAGCCGGAGGATCGAGCCGGTAGTTCGCGAAACGTTGCCGCTTCACCACGGCGTCGAGCTGCCCCGCCAGCTGGTTCGCGTTGAGCGACCGGCCCTGCTGCACCTGCGCCAACCGGCTCTGGAGCTGCCCCTCGTTCTCCGCCGCGACGGAGAGCCAGTCCTTCTGGAGATGGAGCGCGGTGCCCGTGGCACCCCAGCGTTCGCGCAACGCGCCGCTGCGGCTGGCGACGGACGACAACCAGATCGCCACCCCCACCGTGAGCACCACGAGGAGGAGCACGCGTTCGCGCCAGCTGCGACGGAAGAAGAAGGCTCTCATGGCGACGGGGGCATCGGGCCGTGGTTGACCGCTCCGGGCGCTCCCGGCACCGGCATCGGTCCGGAAGAATCAAGGACGGGCAGGGGAACCGGCCCTCCGCTGTCCTGTAAATCCCGATTCCCGATTGAGGCCGGGAGCGGCATCCGTGGCGCGTGGGCGGCGCTCGGCCCTGCGGGCAGCGACGGCGGCGCCGCAGGAATAGCCGTGACGGCGGGAGCGGACGAGACGGGCGTGACGCCCGGTGCCGCCGCAGCTACCGCTCCGGGCTGGAAACCGGGTTTGAACGCCAGCGTGAGTTGGAAGGTGCCGCCGCCCTCGCGGGCCCGGGTGTTCTTGACCTCGACCACACCGATCGCGGGCGCACGGCGCAGCGCCGACTCGAACTCGTTCACCTCGGCCAGCGCGCTGGTCGCACCCTCGACGATCATCTGCAGTCCGCCCTCGAACGACACTTTCGTGAAATAGATCGAACGCGGCCGGAGGTCGTTGACGTAGGCCAGCAGCTCGAGCGGTTGCGGCTTGCGATCGATGTAGCCCGCCAGCCGCTCCACGATATCGCGGTTCGTCTCGGATTGGCGCGCCGCCGGGGCCTGGGCTTCGACGCGTTTCTGCCGCGCGGCATCGAACAGTCGCACGCCGAGCAAGCCGAACTCCGCCACCACCAACACGCACGCCGCGATGCCGAGGCCGACCAACGCCCCCCAGGCGCGCCGGTTCCATTGAAAATCGCGCCGCTTCCCACGCAGAAACTCCGTCTCGCGCAGATCCATCGCCCATAGCTGGGCCGCCGTGAGGAAACCATGATCGCCGGACTTCGCCGGCGTGGGGCCCTGCGGCTCCCAATTGAAGCGGTAGCGCCCGCCCTTCACCGTGCACGGTGTCTCCGCCAAACGGTAACGGTGCACCCGCCGGCCCTCCGCCCCGAGCCGCGCCAACGCCAGCTCACGGGCCCGCTCGATCGCCGTCTCGCTGTCGAGGCCGGCGGCCACCGGGCGGCTCAGAATCTTCCGTGGCAACGCCGAGCCGGCGCCAAACTCCAGCGCGGTCACCGCCTCCCTCGTCTCGAGCACCACGACGCCGGCCCCCGCCTCCGCCCGCGGCAACCACGTGGCGAAATCCGGCACGACGAAGCCGGCCCGGGCCCACGCCTCCTGCTGCGCCGCGAACTTGCGGCGCACCGCCGCAAACACCACCAGCCCCGCGCCCGGCGGCACAGCGTAGTGGCCGGCCGCGAGCTGCTCCTCGGAAAATGGCGACTCCTCCTCGAGCGCAAGCGCCGCCAACCCCGCGAGCTCCTTCGGCGCGGCACCGGCGGGCACCGGTGCCATGGTCGTGAAGAAGTGGCAGCCCGGCACGAGAAGCACCGGCTGCTCGGGGACATCAGCCGCCGAAGGGGTTGAGGAAGTTGCCGCCACGGAGTTTAGGGAGGTTGCTGGGAGGGCGGGATCGTAGATGGCGGAGGGTCCTCCACAAGCTCAAGAAACAGGAAAGGGTATTCGAGCGCCGCCTGCCCGCCGTTCGCCACCGCCCCGGCCGACTGCGCCGCCCCGCCACGGTTGGTCGTGCCACCGGTGTCGGTACGGATGATCGCGCGGAGCCGGAACTCCGCCTGCCGCTCGCGCACCGTCACCGTGACGCCGAGCACTTCGCACCGCACCCCGAAACGCCCGTCCGCCGGCAAGGCCCCCGCCTGGTCGCCCAGCTCACCGAGTGACCGGAAGTAGTTCGCTCCGGCCGTGCCCCGCACCCCGTCGGTCGTGTCGAGCACCCGCGCCAGCGAGGCCAGTTGACGGTCGTCGAGCAGCCCGGAGACGCGCAACAGGTCGTCGGGCACCGTATTGAGATTCACAGTGCCATCGCTCCAGAGGCTCACCGAGCGGGTGAACGCCTCGAACCGCTCGTTGGGCCGGCCGGACTCGGTGAACATCAGGTCGCCGAAACCCTGGACCGCCGCCAGCTCCGCAAAGGAACGCAACGGCCGGTTGGGCGCCACATGCGCCGGATCGCCGCGCAGATAGTCGTCCTTCTCCGCCCCGAACGGCCGCGGGTTGTCGTCGGCGTCGATCCAGTCGAGCAGGCTGTCGGTGAGCATCTCGACCTCGCCGGCCTCGAAGCCGAGGCCCCCCAGCAGCGTCTCGAGCGCCGGTTCGGCCATCTCGGCGTCCCGCAGCGGGAGCTTCCCGTTCTCGTCGGAGAATTCGACCGTCACGATGCGCTCCCCTTCCGGTTCGTAGCCGGTCTCGGCGAGCGGCTCGCCCCACCCTTGCGCCGGGGCGTAAAGCCCGCCGTCGATCTCCCGGTATTGGGCCAGCACGGACAGCGTCGCCTCAAGCGCCGAGTAGGCCTCGCCGCGCAGGCGTTGGCGCTGCACGTAGTAGCCGTCGCCCGCCATCTCGCCCATCGCCCGCTCGCCGAATTTCAACACCGCCACGGAGGTCACCACGATCAGCACCAGCACGAACACCAGCACCGAACCGCGCCGCGGCTGGCGGCCAGGAGCGGCGGAGGGCTGCCGTCGTTTGTGGCGGTGGCTCATCGCAGCGGCGCCCCTCCCGGCGTTTCAGGCAACGTAATCGAAACCTCACGCTCGATGCCCCCGTAGACAAAAGTGAAGCGTACCCGCTGCGGCACGACCCAGCCACCCTTCCCGTCGCTCTGCGGCTGGTCGCTGCGGGTCCACACCCGGCGTTCCGCGTCGTAGTAGTCGAACGCGATCGTACGGCCGAAGGGCGAAAGCTGGGTCTTGCGCGGGCGGGCCGTGCCGTAGTCGTCCTCGAGTTTCGACTTCCACAGCAGCACCAAGCCTTCGTCCGCGTTGATCTGCAGGGCGCACTCCACCTGCGGCAACGGCCGCAGCGGCCACACGCACTGCCCGGGCGCCTCGTCGATCTCGAACATCAGCATCGGCGGATTGCCGTCGTAGCCGCTCGGCGTGCCGAAATGGAAACGCGCCCCCGTGGCCTGCACCACCTCGCCCCCGCCCGACGCTGGCAGGCCCGCGCGGTTGGGCGCTCCGCCCAAGGCCGGCGGACGGTTGGGATTTGCGTCGCGCACCGGAGACGGGAGCCGCCCCATCCCGCCACGGTCCGGCGGCGCCTGTACGCGCAGCGCCCGCGCCGCCACGCCGAGCCACAAAGGTCCGGCGGGAATCCGTTCGCTCGCCCGCGCCATGAGCCAGCGCCCAATCGCAGCGCCGCTCGCCCCCGCACCGAGGGGTCGTCGCTGCGTGGCCATCGGCTCCGGGCCGCGCCGGCGGGCAGCGCGGTTCAGCGTGGTCGGCGTGCCGGCGGTCGCCTGCGCCGGATCCTCGGTGGGCACGACCGCCTGGTCGACCAGCGCCTCGAGAAACCGCGTCACACCGCGGACATGACGGTCGAACAGCCGCGGCTCCGACCCGCGTCCCCACAGCTCCCCCAGCCCGAGCACGAAGAAATTCACCGCGAGCAATAGCATCCCGGAAAGCGCCACCGCCAGCACCACCTCCAGGAGCGTAAAGCCGCGCCGGCGGGCCGCGTCTGGCCTGATATTGTGTGCCACGGCCATCATGTGCGCCGCTCCGTCTTCAGACCGCGGCGACGCCGATCCTCCTCGATCCGCTGTTTCGCCGCCTCGAACAGCTTGCCTCGCTCCACCGGCTCCGACCACGAGGGCCGCAGCACCGTCAACCGCTCCTGCGTCTCGCGCGCCTTCTTCTCGCCGCTCTCGAATTCGACGCGCAGCGCCACCGTGAAAAGATCCGCCACCGCCCCGGGCACCACCTCCGCGCTCCAGCGCACCGTCGCGCCGCCCGGCGTGCGCACCTCGCCGCCCTTCTCGACCTCCGCGAGGTCGGACTGCCGCAGCACCTGCTCGCGCGCCCACCGCACCTCCTGCTCGAACTCCCGGTCGGTCTTCACCGACTCGAGCCCCTCGAGGATGTTCAGATACGTCGCCGCCAAGATGGGGACCGCCAACGCAAAGATCGCCAGCGCCAGCAACACCTCGATCAGCGTGAAACCGCGGCACGGCCCGCCGCTGCGCCGGGACAGACCCATCGATGCAGGTTTCACCGATGACCGCCTTTCTCCGCCGCGTCGCCCGAGAGCGTCTCCGCCCCGGTCCACGGGTCGATGATCAGGCGCCGCCGGCTGTTCTCGCCAAACGCCAGCTCCACCCCGAACGACTGGCAGGTGCCGTCGGGAAAAAATCGCACCGCCGGCGTCGCGCGCCGCGTCACCAGCTCGCCGCGCACGAGGATGAAATCGTTGGCCGCCACCTCCTCGGTGAACCTCGCGGCGAACCGCTCGGTCGTCTCCTTTGATTCGATCCGGATGACCGCCGCGCTTTCACCACTGCCGACCACGAAGACGCGCGCCTCCTCGTCCCAGCGCAGTTCGACCGTGCGCCGCGACGCCAGCGCCCGCTCACGTCCCTGCGCCATCGCGCGCCAGAATGCGCCCTCGAATTCGTCGGCCGGTGACGACCGACCCAGCGTCTCCAGGCTCACCAGAAACAGCGAACCGGCCACCGCGATCAGCGCGATCGCCAGCAACACCTCGAGCAGCGTGAAACCGGCGCCGCCGCGCGCCCGACGGCCGGACCGGGGCTGGCTGCGTTGTGCGCGGTCGATCACCAGTTGCCGATATCGTCGGCCGTGCCGTCCTTGCGATCCGGACCGGCCAGTGTAGCCGCCAAATTTGTGCTCATGCCAGTTGAACGATGTATCACTGGAAAAGATTCGAAATATTTGCTCTCCAGAGCAACCGATTGTGGTCCTACCCTCAATTGGCCGTCTTTTTGGGAGCCGGCCAATTGCCGATATCGTCGTTGGTGCCTTCCCTGCGATCTGGGCCAGCCGACCAGATGTCATAGCTCCTAGGATTATGGACACCGGGCGATCGGTAGAAATACGGAGTGCCCCAAGAATCATTTAGAAGCGCGGAATCCTTAACATACGGTCCCCGCCAACGTTCGGCGTTAATCGATGGTGGCGTGACCAGGGCCTGCAATCCTTCTTCCGTCGTCGGGTAGCCGCCCATCGAAGTCTGGAAGGTGGTCAAAGGTATGCTGAAACCATCCTTCACTTTCAGACGCTCGATGTCCGCTTGGCCGCCGGTAAAGATATCACCGGCGTTGTAAATCGCTACACTCGCCAGCATCGCAATCAGCGCGATGACGATAAGGATCTCGAAAAGGGTGAACGCGGCGCGCCGCGGACGTGCGGAGGAAGGGGTTCGAAGCATGGCGGCAGAATGGGTGCGCCCCCGCCCCGGGGTCAAGAGGCCGCTGGCACGCCGCCCCGCGCTCGCGGCCTCCTCGCGCGGCGGCCGCCTCCTCCGCGGAGCCCCATCCATCGTCCTTGCGCTGCGGCCCGCGACCCGTTTTTCATCAGCGCCTTACCCACCATGGAACTTATCGACGGCAACCAGATCGCGGCGCAGATCGTCGCCGAACTCAAGACCGAGGTCGCGGCCATCACCGGCCGCAAGCCCTGCCTCGCCCTCGTCCGCGTCGGTGACGATCCGGCCTCCGTGTCCTACGTGAAAAAGAAGGACCTCACCGCCGCCGAGATCGGCATCACCAGCCGCGTCATCCTGCCGCCGCTCACCACCACCCAGGCGGAGCTCCTCGCCCTCATCGACCAGCTCAACGCCGACCTCTCCGTCGACGGCATCCTCGTCCAGTCTCCGCTTCCCAAGCACATTGACGAGCTCACCGTCTTCCGCCGCGTCGCCCCGCACAAGGATGTCGACGGCTTCCACACCCTCAACCTCGGCAAGGTCGCCCAGGAGGACGACACCGGTTTTGTCGCCTGCACCCCCGCCGGCATCATGGAGCTCCTCGCGCGTTCCGGTGTGAAGCTCTCCGGCAAACATGTCGTCGTCCTCGGCCGCAGCCTCATCGTCGGCAAGCCCGTCGCGCTCCTCGCCATGCAGCGCAAGGCCTTCGCCAACGCCACCGTCACCGTCTGCCATTCGCAGACCGCGGACCTGCCCTCGATCACCCGCCAGGCCGATGTGCTCATCGCCGCCATCGGCAAACCCGAGTTCGTCACCGCCGAAATGGTCAAGCCCGGCGCCGTCGTGATCGATGTCGGCATCAACCGCGTGCCCGACGCCTCCAAGAAGACCGGGTACCGCCTCACCGGCGACGTCCACTTCCCCACCGTCTCGCCGCTCTGCGCGAAGATCACGCCGGTACCCGGCGGCGTCGGCCCGATGACCGTCGCGATGCTGATGAAGAACACGTACAAGGCCTGGCGCCTCGCCCACGCCTGAGCCGCGCCGTCGGTTCGGCCCGGGCGTCACCACGTGCGGCGCTTGGGACGTCACCACGTGCGGCGCTCGGGACGTCGCCACGTGCGTCGCTCGAGACGTCCCTTCGCCGAACTTACGCGTTTTTGATTTCCCCGCCGCGCGGTTTCGCCAACCTCCGCTTGCCGCGCCAAACGCTTTCCCCTTCACTGCCGGCCCCAGCCACCCCCTCAATGTCGAAGCCCAAAATCCTCGTCGTCGACGACCAGCCCGTGAACGTCCAGTTGCTCCGCCGCAAGCTGGACCGCGAAGGCATGGAGGTCCTCTCGACCAACCGCGGCACCGAGGCGCTTCAGATCGCCCTCGAGCAGATGCCCGACCTCATCCTGCTCGATGTCATGATGCCCGACATGAACGGCTTCGAGGTCTGCCACCGGCTGAAGCAATCCGTCGCCACCCGTTCGATACCCGTCATCTTCATCACCGCCCGCACCTCGAAGGAGAGCAAGCTCGAGGGCCTCAACGTCGGCGCCGTCGACTACATCACCAAGCCCATCGACCTCGACGAGACCGTCGCCCGCGTCCAGACCCAGCTGCGCTTCGTGTCGATGAACCGCGAACTGCTCGTGCTCCAGCGCCGGCTCTCCGAGGCCCGCCGCTCCGCCAGCATCGGCGCCATCACCCAGGGCATCTCGCACAATCTCAACAATCTGCTCGGCGTCGTCATCGGCTACCTCGACCTGATCAAGACCTACTACGACCGCCCCGAGCTGGTGAAGAAGAACGCCGAGGCCGTCGACCAGGCGATCAACCGCATCGTCGGCATCCTCCGCCAGCTCAGCACCGTCGCGATCAAGTCGCGCGTCTCCCTCTCGCAGGTCTCGCTCCAGAAGCTGCTCGAGGACGTCGTCAAACGTTACCAGTCCGAGTACAAGATCACCGAGCCGGTCACCATCGACAACGCCATCGGCGACCTCGAGTTCAGCACCAGCGTCGAAGTCATGGAGGAGGCCCTCTCGAAGCTCCTCATGAACGCGTGGGAATCCTATGGTGACGACCACAAGGGCCCCCGCCCCATCATCCTCCAGACCTCGCTCGGCACCGAACACGCCGAGGGCGAGATGATCGAGATCCATGTGCTCGACCAGGGCCACGGCATCGACCCGAAGATTCGCGACCACATGTTCGAGCCCTTCACCAGCACCAAGCACACCGTCGGTGTCGGCATGGGCCTGACCGTCGCGCGCCATTCGCTGCGCAGCATCGGCGGCAACTTGGAGCTCTCCGACCGGCCCGACGGCGGCGTCTGCGCCACCGTGTTGCACCCCCGCAACGCCGAGCCCGCCGCCTGACTTGCGGCGCGCCGCACGCGCGCGTGCGAGACTCAGGGTTCCGTTCCGCGGCTCTCCGCCTGAGCCTGCGAGCCGGCGGCGATCGCCGGCATCAGTCCGGCCAGGCCCGCCGCCACGGCAGACGCAACCAACGGAATCCGATGTAAAAACGAAGGGCGGGGCGCCCCTGCACAACTCCCGCTTCGCGTTCCCCGGGCGCGAGGGAAGAGTGTCGGCCGACTTCGAGCACCCCGATGCGCTTCACCGTCATTGTCCCAGCTCACAACGAGGAACAGCACCTGCCGGCATGCCTCTCGGCGCTGCGGTGCGCAGCCGAGCACCACAACGCCGAAGTCGAGCTCGTGGTCGTGCTCAACCGGTGCGCGGACGCCACCGAACGCATCACCATCGCGCACAGCGCGCACAGCGCGCGCGTGGCGCGCGTGGCGCGCGTGGCGCGTGGCGCGCGGCGCTCCCGACGGACCGGTCCGGCCGCCTGAGGCCCGGCCGCGATCGCGCTGGAGTCCTGCGCGGCGCCACGCTTTTCTCGGGGCCGAAACCCGATGGATGAGAGGACGCCCGGCAAGGAGCTGCGGCCCGCCCTCGCACACGGGGATCGGACGACCGTGCGGACGCCCCGCCCGGGCTCCCATGCCATGGATACACCCCGAACGCCGTACCGATGCCTTATGGACCAGGACCCTGCGCTGATCGCCTTCGCCAACGCCTATTTCCGCGCCTGCCTGCGGCGCGACCTCGACGCCATCGTCGCGGCGGTTTACCCGGGCGATCTCGACAAGCTGAAGCACAACGTCGTCTGGTGCGCGCAGGCGATGGCGGAGATCGAGCCCGACCCGAGGTTCCTCGAGTTCTTCGCCGGCGGGCGAAGCATCGAGGACCTGCGCGTGCTGTCCCCGCGCCAGTTCTTCCAGAACCTCCTCAGGGGCTCCATGGGGACCGCGGACGGCGGCGACTGGCAGGACATCGCCAGCACCTTCCGCATCGAGGCGATCCAACGCACCTCGGACCTCACGGCCACGGTCGCCTACTCCTTCGAAACGGCCGAGGACGACACCACCGAGCGGATCGAGAAGGAGATGGAGCTACAGTTCATCGGAGACCGATGGTATGTGATGCTGCAACCGGGAGTCCGCCGCGTCTCGGAGGAGGTGCGCCTCCGGCTCGATGATTCCCAGCGGCGCAGGTCCCGGGACGAGCCGCTGCGGGATCCGGAGGCCGCCTCGGAGGAGCTGGAGCCGTTCGAGCTCTGGGGCTTCCGCGACGCGAACAAACGGGTCGTCATCGAGCCCCGCTTCACCCGGGCCGGCAAGTTCTCCGAAGGTCTGGCCCCGGTTCGGATCTTCAAGAAGTGGGGTTACATCAGCGCCGCGGGCGAGCTGGTGATCAAGGCCCTCTACGACCGCGCGAAACCGTTCTCCGAAGGGCTGGCGGCCGTGGCCCTCGAAAACGACGACGGCGAGACCGTCTGGGGCTACATCGACCGCGAGGGTCGCATGCGGATCAAGCCTCGCTTCGAAACCGCCGGCGTGTTCCGCGACGACGTCGCGAAGGTGAGCGTGACCAACCAAGGGCGGAAGCGCACGTTCTTCATCGATCGCAAGGGCACCGCGCAGGAAGCGAGCGACTCGAGAAACTGAGGCGGACAGCGCCGCCGCACCGTCCACCGCCCACCGTCCACCGTCTACCGTCTACTGTCCACTGTCCACCGTTCACCGTCCACCGTTCACCGTCCACCGTCCACCGTTCACCGTCCACCGTTCGCTGGCGGCTGACGGAAAATGTCGTCGAGCGTCAGGCCCGTGAGCCGCTTGATGCCGGCGAGCAGAAACCAGAGCGCGAAGAGCGTCACCACGAGGCTCGGCAGCACGTTCACCGGCCAGCTCAGCGCGAGCATGCGACCCATCTCGGCCTTGAACTCCACGGTGTTCGGCGGGCTCTTCAGCACGACGCGGGCGAGCACGAAGTTCGTCACCGCGCTCAAGAAGAACGACCCGGCCAGCAGCCACGTCGCCCGCACGAGCAGTTGCTCGAACGCCGCCTGTGCGCCGCGTTCCGCCAGCGCCGCCGCCACCCGCGCCGTATCCAGGACCTTGTCGCTGTAGAGCAGCGTGCGCACCAGCGGGGTCGCCGTCCATTGCGAGCCCAGCACGGCCACGCCGAAGACCAGCGGCACCGCCGCCTCCTTGACCGCGATCCAGATCGCCGCCACCTCGAACAGCCCCAGCCCGCCGGTGAGCAGCGTCGAGATGAAGCCCACCACCGAGAAGAAATTCCACTTCCGCCGCACCACGAGATCGTAGGCGCCGTAGCCCACCGGGAACGCCAGCGCGACCACCAGCGCCCACACCGGACCCAGCCCCGGGCTCTGCCAGAGCAGGACCTTTCCCGGCGCGCTGAACTTGATCAGGATCAGCGACGGCAACACCACGTTGCAGAGCAGATTGACGAGGATGTTCTCCTGCTTCTCGGCGGGAGGCGTGGCAGCGGATTCGCTCATGTCGCCCTCCATTGAGCCAGCCCCGCCGCCCTTGAACAGCGTTTTTCGCGCCGCCCCTCGCCCGGCCCTCAAACCGACGCAACACGTCAGCGTGGTAAACCGCCCGAAAAACCTACGGCGTCACTTCGGCCAAAACGCCGACGTCAATTTGGCCCGGCACACTGAGTTCATCCGACCTGCTCCCCTTCGTTCCCCCTTCCCGCCACGGCCCTAGCTTGGTTCCGCCTCACCCGGACCAGCGTGAAGCTCTACCGCTGGCTGCGCGCCTTCTTCCTCTCGCCGCTGCCCTTGGAGCCCCTGATCACCGTTCTTCGCGTCTCCTACGCCTCATTGTGACGTCAATTATTGGACACCCATGTTCCCGGCTGATTCCGGCGGCTCGGCCCACCGCACGACCATGCCCAATTTGCTCGCCTTCTCCACCGGGTCATACCCGGAATGACTGGCGCCGGCCCACTCTTCCTCTCCCAAGGTCAAGATGCCAGGAACACTGGCGATGAGTACGTAGCTATCCCAAAGGCGCAGGCCCTGTCGGCCCACAACAGCGACTTCTTCCAACGGCATGCCAGCCGCAAGGTTTTCCGACTTCCGGATGGCCCGGTCCAGCTCAGAGCGGCTCTGAAACGGCGATATATGCAGCAAAAACACAATCTTGTATGTACCCACATGCGAAACACCGTCTACCCTCCCCCAATAGTCACGGAAGCGCTTAATGATCGCGTCGATAGAAAGACGCCGGTCTAGCTTCCTTCCTGCTCTCAGTGAACGCGGAACAAGCAAGTGGCTATCAAGTCCACCAGACTTAAGCATCGGGCTCCAACCCAAGAACCAAGCGGAGCGCGAATCTGCCCCAATCACAACGCCATTTCCTGCCTCAAAATAGACCCTGACCCCGCTAGGGATCGCCGCGCCCGCCCGAAAGACTTCGCGATCAACAAGCACGCCTTGCCCTGTCCCATTCGCAACCGTGAGCACCAGATGCTTGTTGTCTTGTGCTAATTTCGCACACAATTCCCCAACACAAGCATCGGCACTGCGACAAACGCCCAGCTGAGCCGCCAGTAGCGGGAAAAAGAAAAATACGAATAAATGCCTCATGGCGGATCGAAAGGGTCTTAACTTTTGACAAGACCTACGCGCACCAGAGGCGGGCAAGCGGCGGGGGAAAGGAGAGATACGGTCGCACACGGGGATTCTTCGGCATGGGGTTGCGGCGGAAGCTGAAAACGACCGCATCCCAGTCGCAACGCCAAATCAGTTACATAAACCCACCGACGCCGGCGACTCGGCCTCGTTCGTTGCAGCCAGCGCCGAGCCTCCGGCCACCGCCCACAGTCCACCGTTCACCGTCCACCGTCCACTGTCCACCGCTCCCCGCATTCCAGCCTCGCCCGCCGCGCGACTCCGCCCATCCTTTCCCGCGTCTCCGCTGCCATGCCCAACTCGCCCATGCTTCTCGGCGTCAACATCGACCACGCCGCCACCCTCCGCCAGGCCCGCTACCGCGACGAACCGGAGACCTGCGGCCGCTTCATCGA
>JAHFTC010000209.1 GCA_023269585.1 Opitutaceae bacterium | reverse complement strand
GCCGCGTTCGGTCAGCGTCGAGACCATCACGACCGGCGTCGGTCGCAGGCGCATCAGCTTGCCGAGGAAGTCGATGCCGTCCATGCGCGGCATCTCGACGTCGAGGGTGAGCACGTCGGGCTTGAGTGCGAGGATCTTGTCCTTGGCGACGTAGGGATCCATCGCAGTGCCGACCACCTCGATGTCGGGGTCGGAGCTGAGTGCATCGGTGACCATGCGGCGCACGGTGGCCGAGTCGTCGACGACGAGAACACGGATTTTTCGGGCTGGATCGGCCATGGGGCGCGGCTCAGGCGGGGAGCTGGTAGATGGCGGGCTTCACCATCTTGAGGCGGTGATGGATGCCGGTGAGGCTTTCGGAGTGGCCGACCATGAGGTAGCCGCCGGGGACGAGGCGTTCGGAGAGGCGGCGGACGAGTTCCTCCTGGGTGGGGCGGTCGAAATAGATCATCACGTTGCGGCAGAAGATCACATGGAAGGGCTCGGAGAACGGGTAGGCCGCGCCGAGGAGATTCAGGTGGCGGAAGGTGACGCGGTTGGCGAGGTCGGGTTTGACGCGGTAGTTGCCATCCTGTGGGCCGACGCCCTTCTGGAAGTATTTCTTGATGAGCTCGGGCCGGACCTTGCCGACGCTTTCCTCCGGGTAGATGGCCTCGCGGGCGCGTTTGAGGATGCGAGTCGAGATGTCGGTGGCCTCCAACTGCCATTGCCAGCCGCGTTTGGCGGCGCCGATTTCCGAGAGCAGGATTGCGATCGAATAGACCTCCTCACCCGAGCTGCTGGCGGAACTCCAGACGCGGAAGGTCGAGCGCTTGTGCACGGACTTATCGCTGGTGCACTCCGGGACCACGTGGTTCTCGAGGAAATCGAAATGGGCCGGCTCGCGGAAGAAGAACGTGTGGTTGGTGGAGATGACATCGATCAGATTGCTCAACTCGTCGTCGCCATCGGGGCGGCGCAGGAGGTCGCAGTAGGCGGTGATCGAGGGCAAGTTGAGCGCGCGCAGGCGTTTGCCGATGCGAGCCGAGACCAGCTCCTGTTTGTCGGAGCCGAGGTTGATGCGACTGTAGTCGTAGACCAGTGTCCGGATGAACTCGTAGTCCTCCCGCTTAATCATGGTGATATGGGCTGAGGTTATCGGCGCGCCGGGTCCGTAATGAAGCGAAGCGACAGAATGTTTTCGGGTGAGCCGGTGCCTGTGGCCCGCGGCGGTCGGGGCCGGGAAGAATTTGCCGCCCAGTGTGCGCGGTGAGTGGTTGTTTCCGGATCGGGAGAGGCAATCACTTGAACGCCAGCGACCTGTGGCAGTGCTGGTGGCATTGGCACCTGCATTGCTAAACCGCTCGGAGCATGATCGACGCCCTCTTCAGCAGCCCGAACTACCACATCGCTCGTCAGATGCTGGACGCGACGGTGCTCCGGCATCAGGCGATTGCTGCGAATGTCGCGAACGCGGAGACCCCCGGCTACAAGCGGGTCGATGTGACGGCGAACTTTGCCGCCCAGCTGGAATCGGCCCTCAAGCGCGGCGGCATCTCGGAACTCAACAGCGTGCAACCCCACCTGGTGGAGGACATCACCGCGAAGGCCGTGCGGCCGGATGGCAACAACGTCGAAATCGAGAAGGAGCTGATGCTCCTCAGCCGCAACAGCTCCGACTACAACTTCCTCACCCAAGTCGTCAGCGGCAACATCCGCAGCCTGCGCACCGCGATCACCGGTCGCAACGGATAACGCCGCCACCGACGCTCCGCCCTTATCCCGCCATGGACATCATCCCCGGCATCGAGACGGCCTCCGGCGCCCTTCAAGCCCAGCGCACGCGCCTCGACATCATTGCGCAGAACATCGCCAACGCGCAGACGACACGCGGTCCCAACGGCCAGCCGTACGCGCGGCAGGTCGTTTCCTTCGAGTCGGAACTGATCAAGCGCATGGGCGACAGTACCACGGCGCCGGCGTTGCGTGGCGTCCACGTCTCGCAGGTGACCTCCGATCCGCGCCCGGGACCGTCCGTTCACAATCCGTCCCATCCCGATGCGGACGCCGAAGGCTTCGTGCGCATGCCCAACGTCAACATGGCGATGGAGATGGTGGACCTGATTTCGGCCACGCGCGCCTACGAGGCGAACCTTTCGGTCGTGAAGGCCGGTCGCGACATGGCGACCAAGACCCTCGACATCGGCCGCTGAACCGCCCCTTCGGCAACCCCAACGCCCGTCCCCCATGCTCAGCCCCATCGGATCGTTCAACGCGGCCGGCGCCACGCCTCCTGCGATCACCCCCGCGAGGATCGAGCGCAACAACCGGCCGGAATTCACCGCCAAGACTTCCGAGCTCGGCGGGGCCCATCAGTTTGGCAGCCTCTTCACCAAGCTCATCGACGAGGTCGATTCCACCCGGCAGGCCGCGGCGGCCGAGACCCAGAAGGTCATGCTCGGCCAGACCGACCAGATTCACAACGCGATGATCTCCCTGCAGGAATCCTCGCTGGCGCTCGGGCTCATGGTCGAGGTGCGCAACAAGCTCGTCGAATCCTACCAGGAACTGATGCGCATGCCGGTCTGATGCTCGCTGAACCCTTTCGCCCCCACGCATGAAGAACCTCCTGCAATCGCTCACCGCCCTCTGGGGTCACCTCGGGCTCAATCAGCGCGTGTCGCTGGTCATCGCCGCGATGGTGGTCGTCGCCGGACTGGCCGCGCTCGTCAGCTGGTCGCGGCGGCCCGACTACCAGTTGCTCTACGGCCGGTTGGGGGAGAAGGATGCCGCGGGCGTCATCAGCTATCTCCAGACCAACAACATCCCGCACCGCATCGAGGCGGGCGGTGGTGCGGTCTTCGTGCCGGCCGAGCAGGTGCACCGCCTGCGCATGGATCTTGCCGGCAAGGGCCTGCCCAGCGGGGAGGGCGTCGGTTTTGAGATTTTCGACAAGGGCAACTTCGGCGTATCCGATTTTGTGCAACGCACGAACTACGCCCGCGCCCTCCAAGGCGAACTCAGCCGCACGATCTCGCAGCTGGAGGGGGTGCGCGGGGCCCGCGTGCTCATCGTCCAGCCGGAGAACCGCCTGCTGCTCGTCGACCAGTCGATCAAGCCGAGCGCCTCGGTCTTCATCGATCTCGGCGGCGGCCGCATCTCCTCCGAACAGGTCAACGCCATCCGGCATCTCGTCTCCAACGCCGTCCAGGGCCTGTTGCCCGATGCCGTCGCCGTGGTCGACAACCGCGGCCGTGTCCTCTCCGAGGAGCTCAAGACCGATCCGCTGCTCACCACAGCGTCGAGCCAGATCAAATACCGGCAGAGCGTGGAGGACTATTTCGCCCGCAAGGTCGAGACGATGCTCTCGGCCGCGGTCGGCGTGGGCAACGCGGTCGTGCGCGTGTCGGCCGAGGTCGACACCGATGCGACGACCATCGCGGAGGAAAAATTCGATCCCGAGGGCCAGGTCGTGCGTTCGCAGACCGCCACCGAGGACAGCAGTGCGAGTTCCGAGGCGGCTGCCGGCGGTGCCGTGGGCACGGCGGCCAATGTCCCGGCCGAGGCGGCCTCGGCCGGCGGCGGCCCCGCCCCCACGCGCACGGAGCTGAACCGCAAGAACCGCACGACGGCCTACGAGATCAACACCGCGCGCACCTCGATCACGCGCAGCCCCGGCGCGATCCGCTCGATCACGGCGGCCGTGTTCCTCAACCAGCGCAGCGGCGGCGATGCCGCGAACCCGCAGCCCCAGCCGCGCAGCCCCGAG
>JAHFTC010000111.1 GCA_023269585.1 Opitutaceae bacterium | reverse complement strand
GAAGCTGAACCACTTGGTCTCGCACAAGATCCACGCTCGTGCGGTCGGCCCGTACTCGCTCGTCACCCAGCAACCGCTGGGCGGCAAGGCCCAGTACGGTGGCCAGCGCTTCGGCGAAATGGAAGTCTGGGCGCTCGAGGCCTACGGCGCCGCCTACACGTTGCAGGAACTCCTCACGGTCAAGTCCGACGACGTCAACGGCCGCACCAAGATCTACGAATCGCTGGTCAAGGGCGACAACACGCTCCAGGCCGGCACGCCGGAATCGTTCAACGTTCTCGTGAAGGAAATGCAGAGCTTGGGCCTCGACGTCCGACTCTCCAAGAAGACCGCCATCTAACCGGTCCTCCCAACACCTGCACATAACTCCGAGCCTTTACACAGAATGAGCACCGAAGAAGCACGCCAGGTCATGGGCCTTGAGCAGCCGCAGTTCGATGCGGTTTCCATCACGGTGGCCTCGCCCGACACGATCCGTTCGTGGTCGCGCGGCGAAGTGAAGAATCCCGAGACGATCAACTACCGCACCTTCAAGCCGGAAACCCTGGGCCTGTTCTGCCAGAAGATTTTCGGCCCCGTGCGCGACTACGAGTGCGCTTGCGGCAAATACAAGCGCATCAAGTTCAAGGACGTCGTCTGCGATCGTTGCGGCGTCGAAGTCACTGTCGCCCGCGTCCGTCGCGAGCGCATGGGCCACATCGAGCTCGCCGTTCCCGTCGCCCACATCTGGTTCCTGAAGAGCATGCCCAGCCGCCTCGGCCTCATGCTCGACATGACCGCCCGGGCCCTCGAGCGCGTGATCTATTACGAGGACTACATGGTCATCGATCCGGGCAAGACCCCGCTCGAGTCCAAGCAGCTCCTCACGCCGAACGAGTACGTCCAGGCGCTCGACGAGTACGGTGACGACGCCTTCGTCGCCAAGATGGGCGCCGAGGCCGTGCGCGATGCGCTCACCCGCCTCGAGATGCCCGCCATCGTCGATGAGCTCCAGGAGCAGATGCGCGCCACGCGCTCGAAGCAGATCAAGAAGAAGCTCTCCAAGCGCCTCAAGGTGCTCCAGGGCTTCATCAAGTCCGGCTCCCGTCCCGAGTGGATGGTGCTCGAAGTCCTCCCCGTCATCCCGCCGGACCTGCGCCCGCTCGTCCCGCTCGAGGGCGGCCGCTTCGCCACCTCCGATCTCAACGACCTCTACCGCCGCGTCATCAACCGCAACAACCGCCTGCGGAACCTCCTCCAGCTCAAGACGCCCGACGTTATCATCCATAACGAGAAGCGCATGCTGCAGGAAGCCGTCGACGCCCTCTTCGACAACGGCCGCCATGGCCGCCCCGTCACCGGCGCCGGCAACCGCCCCTTGAAGTCCCTCTCGGACATGCTCAAGGGCAAGCAGGGCCGTTTCCGTCAGAACTTGCTCGGCAAGCGCGTCGACTACTCCGGCCGCTCGGTCATCGTCATCGGTCCCGAGCTCAAGCTCCACCAGTGCGGTCTCCCGAAGAAGATGGCGCTCGTGCTCTTCGAGCCGTTCATCATCCGCCGCCTCAAGGAACTCGGCTTCGTGCACACCGTCCGCGGTGCGCGCAAGATGATCGAGAAGCAGTCGCCGGAAGTCTGGGACATCCTCGAGGAGGTCACCAAGGGCCACCCGGTGCTGCTCAATCGCGCGCCGACCCTCCACCGCCTCTCCATCCAGGCCTTCGAGCCCGTCCTCATCGAGGGCGAGGCCATCCGCGTTCACCCGCTCGTCTGTACCGCCTACAACGCCGACTTCGACGGCGACCAGATGGCCGTGCACGTGCCGCTCTCCCTCGAGGCGGTCATGGAGGCCAAGACGCTGATGATGTCCACGCACAACATCTTCTCGCCCTCCTCCGGCAAGCCGATCCTCACCCCGTCGCAGGACATCGTCCTCGGCGCGTACTACCTCACCCTCGAGCCGCGCAAGAAGCCCGAAAAGGGCGATCACGTGCAGCTCTTCTCCTCCGTCCAGGACGTTGAATACGCCCAGGCCGACGGCGCGGTGAAGTCCCACACCGTCATCGACTACCTCAACCCCGACTTCGGGCGCGACACCGTCTACGGCAACAAGGAGCGCAAGCTCATCCGCACCACCGCCGGCCGCGTGGTCTTCAGCCAGATCTGGCCCACCGGCCTCGGCTTCGTCAACTTCCCCGTGCCGAAGGGCAAGCTCGGTGACCTGATCCTGAATACCTACAAGGTCGCGGGCCCCCAGGTCACCGTCTAGACCCTCGACAAGCTCAAGGAGCTCGGCTTCAAGACCGCCGCCAAGGCCGGTATCTCCATCGGTATCGACGACATGATTATCCCGGAGTCGAAGAAGGACATCGTGTCCGCCGCCCGGAAGAAGATCGACGAGGTCGAGAACCAGTACAAGCGAGGCATCATCACCACCGGCGAGCGCTACAACAAGGTCATCGACATCTGGACCGGCGCCACCGACCAGATCGCCAAGGCCGTGTTCACGAAGCTGGAAACCAACGAGGGCAAGCCGGACGTCAACCCCGTCTACCTCATGATGGATTCCGGCGCCCGCGGTAACAAGCAGCAGGTCCGCCAGCTCTGCGGCACCCGCGGCCTCATGGCCAAGCCCTCCGGTGAGATCATCGAACGCCCGATCTTGTCCTCGTTCCGCGAGGGCCTCTCGGTGCTCGAGTACTTCATCTCCACCCACGGCGCCCGCAAGGGTCTCGCCGATACCGCCCTCAAGACCGCCGACGCCGGCTACCTCACCCGTAAGCTGTGCGACGTCGCCATGGATTGCATCATTTCCGAAGAGGACAACGGCTCCCGCGACGGCATCTGGAAGAAGGCGATCTATGAAGGCGACGACGAGATCGTCTCCCTCCGCGAGCGCCTTGTCGGCCGCTGCATCTGCGACGACATCGCCAACCCGCTCAACCCCTCCGAGATCCTTGTCGCCGCCGGCGAGCTCATCACCGAGGAGACCGCGCGTCGCATCGAGGACGCCGGCATCGAGCGCGTGAAGGTCATGTCGCCCCTCACCTGCAACAGCGAGTACGGCATCGACGCCAAGTCCTACGGCATCAACCCGGCCACGAACAAGATCGCCAAGGTCGGCGACGCCGTCGGCATCATCGCCGCCCAGTCCATCGGCGAGCCCGGCACGCAGCTCACGATGCGTACCTTCCACATCGGTGGTATCGCCAGCCAGGTCTTCAAGAACCCCGAACTCCGCTCCCGCTTCGACGGTATCATCCGTTACAAGGGCCTGCGCGAGGTCGAGGCCTCCGAAGGCGCGCGCATCGTCCTCAACAAGACCGGCACCGCCGCCATCTTCGACGAGGAGGATCGTGAGCTCGAGACGTTCAACGTCATCATCGGCTCCGTGCTCACCATCCCCGAGGGTGCGAAGATCAAGAAGGGCGACATCATCGCCCGCTGGGACCCGTACAACATTCCGGTTCTCTCCGAGAAGAAGGGTCACATCGGCTTCCGCGACATGATCCCCGGCGTCACCGTCAAGCGCGAGCTCGACGAGTCCACCGGCCGCATCGCCACCGTCGTCATCGAGCACAAGGAGGACCTCAATCCCCAGGTCGAGGTGAAGGACGAGTCCGGCAAGATCGTCGCGACCTACGCGATTCCCACCGGCGCCCAGGTTGTCGTAAACGAAGGCGACACCATCACCGCCGGCGCCCTCCTCGCCAAGACGCCCCGCCAGATGTCCAAGACCAAGGACATCACCGGTGGTCTCCCCCGTGTCGCCGAGCTCTTCGAAGCCCGCCGCCCGAAGGAAGCCGCCGAGATGGCCCGTATCGACGGCATCGTTTCGATGGCCGGTTCGATCCGCGGCAAGAAGCGTCTCGTCGTCACCAACGAGGAGAGCCAGCAGGAGGAGGAGCACCTCATCCCGCACGGCAAGCAGATCATCGTCCAGCCGGGCGACGTCGTCCACAAGGGCCAGCTCATCACCGAAGGCGCGCCCGACCCGCACGAGATCCTCGAGATCCTCGGGCCGGCGGAGCTCTACAACTTCCTCATCAATCAGGTGCAGGAGGTGTACCGTCTCCAGGGCGTTACCATCAACGACAAGCACATCGAGGTCATCGTTCGGCAGATGCTCCGCAAGGTCCGCATCACCGATCCGGGCGACACCGAGTGGTTCTGGGGTGAGCAGGTGGATCGCGGTTCCTTCATCCGCGAGAACCGCCGCATCACCGAGGCCGGCGGCAAGCCCGGCGAGGGCGAACCGATCCTCCTCGGCATCACCAAGGCCTCCCTCGAGACCGAGAGCTTCATCTCGGCCGCCTCGTTCCAGGAGACCACCCGCGTGCTCACCGATGCCTCGACCCTCGGCAAGGTCGACAACCTCAAGGGCTTCAAGGAAAACGTGATCATGGGCCACCTGATCCCTGCGGGCACGGGTCTGCCGATCTACAAGAAGCTGCGCATCACCCTGCCGTTCGGCGCCGAGATCCCGGAGGGCGACGCCGTCCCCGCCGCCGACGAGGCCAGCTGATCCTGCCGTCAACCCTTCGCGGATTAACGTCCGCTTTCACGAGAACCCCGGCTTCACCGCCGGGGTTTCTTGTTTTCCCACTGGTTTGCAGCGCCCCGGTGAGCACGCAAGTTCCGCCAGAACGGCGGGGCGCTCACCGCTGGTGGGATCGGAAGGGGGCGGGCCGTAGGGGAGAAACCGGTTTGCGCGGTCTCCTCGGCTCAGAAGAGCGAGTAGATGAAAGGGGAAATCGTGGACACGCCGACCACGAGGGCCCCGACCACGAGCAGCAGCAACACCAGCGGAACGATCCACCAGATCTTGTTCTGGCGAGCGAAACCGAAGAGATCGACGAGGAGTTTGCGAAGGTGGCGGAGCAGGCGCATCGGAGTATCCAGATTGGGGAACGAACGGGGCGGAAGCGGACCAACTGATGACGGACCAGCGGTGCCGGTGAACAAGGACAAAGTGAGCCGAATCTCACAGACGCAGCGTTTCCACTGTTTCTGCAAACCGTTCCGCTGGGTCGCGGTCGCTGGACGGGCGGCGCGGGTTGGCGCGGGATCACGGCGCCCCGACGAGCGGCGGGAGGGGGCAGTCGAGCGCATCGGCTACCGCGCGGATGAGCTCGGACTCCTCCGGTGAGACGATGCGATCGAGAGTCACGGTGCGCGCGCAGGCCGCGAGCAGCACGCGACGGTAGGACTCGGGCGCGGCGGCGAGGGCCTCGAGCGCAGTCGCAACGGCGTCGAGGCCGCAGTTGCGGGCGGGAAGCAGCTCGAGGGCGGGCGCGAGGCCGGAAAAGTAGGCCGCACCGGAGGCAAAGCCTCGTAAGGCTTGTTCCGGCGTGTCGGCCGCGGCGCGGGCGCAGGTGGAGAGGAGGATTGCGATGGGGCGGGCGAAGGGCGCAAGCGTGGCACGTGCCTGCCGGGAGGGAGGCGGTCGCGGAGCGAGGCGGCGGCGCAGGGCCTGCAACAGGGCGAATTCGAAGAGGCTAACCTCGGCGTCGTGCTCGGCGAG
The DNA here is from genome assembly GCA_023269585.1 of Opitutaceae bacterium. Classification (GTDB taxonomy): domain Bacteria; phylum Verrucomicrobiota; class Verrucomicrobiia; order Opitutales; family Opitutaceae; genus CAJCBL01. The sequence continues at coordinate 8,194 of JAHFTC010000111.1, read as the reverse complement.
GTCGCGCGCGGCGGCGAGCAGGTTTTGCTTCGCGACGTCCGGCAGGGACTGGAGTACCGGCAGGGCGAGGCCGAGGAGGGGCAGACGCTGGGCGCGGCGGAGCTTCGCGATGTCGCCGGCGAGTGGCGACAGGGCGGCGACGACGGCGGGTCCGGCGCGGTTGCCCACGAGGCCGAGTTCGGCGTGATGGTGGGCCGGCTCGGGCGAGAGCAGGAGCCCGAGGACGACCGCGGGTGCGCCCTCATTGGTGCGGGCGGCGGCGAGCACCGCCGGGGGGAGCGAGGCGAGGAGGCGTTGCGAGTACGAAACGTGTTCGGCGCCCGGCGTGACCGCCGTGCCCACGAACGAGCCGAGTTCCGCGCGCACGGCGGCGAGATCGGCGAGGTTGCGGGCGAGCGGCGCCCGGCCGGGGGGCGGCGTGGCGGCGGGTGGTAGCGGGCGTTCGAGCGCGGCGAGGCGGGCGGCGAGGGGCGGGTGGGTGGAGAACCAGTCGAGGAGGATCGACCGGCGGGCGGCGGCGAAATGGAGGTGGCCAAGCTTCGCAGCGGCGGCGGAACCCGAGAGACGCTGGTCGGGGGCGGCGGCGATCTTGGTCAGCACCCCGGCGAGCCCGGCGGGGTTGCGGGTAAACTGCACCGCGGAGGCGTCGGCTAGGAACTCGCGTTGGCGCGACGCACCGGCCTGCAGCGCGCGGGCGAGGAGAAAACCGGCGAACCCGGCGGCGACGATGAGCAGCCCGAAGGGCGCGAGGACGATCAGCGGCGTGGGGCCGGAGGTGGGCTGATGCGTCTCCGGATGGGTGCCCTCGGACCAGCCGGCGCGCAGCAGGTCGATGCCGACTTCGGGAATCAGCAACAGTCCGGCGAGCAACGCGGTGAGGTGCGCATCACGGACGGTGTCGCCGTGGAGCAGGTGGCTGAATTCGTGGGCGACGACGCCCTGCAACTCGTCGCGCGAGAGGCGGTCGAGGCAACCCCGGGTGACGACGAGCACGGCGTCGTCGGCATGGCGGCCGACGGTGAGGGCGTTGAGGGCGGGTTCGTGTTGGAGCACGAAGACGCGCGGCGCCGCGCGACCGGAGGCGATGGCCATCTCGTCGACGATGTTGCGCAGGCGGCGGGCGGCCTCGTCGCGGCTTGAGGCAGAAAGTGGTTCGGCGCCGAGGCGCGCGGCGAAGGCGGGGCCGCCGTCGGTGAGGTTGAGCCACTCGATCCCGGCGCCCGTGAGCAGCAGCACGCCGGCACCGCCCACCACGAGGGCGAAGACGCGCCAATCCCAGAGCCAGTGCCAGCCGGCGCCGGTGGCGAACGACCAGAGTGCGTTCAGCAGGCTCGGCGCGATGCCGAGGATGAAGAGGAAGCCGACGAGCGCGAGGCCGAAGAACAGGAGCAGCCGGGCGGAGCGGCGGTGGGCGGCGGCCTGTTGTCCGAAGAAGTCCATCACGCGCTCAGCCGGTCGAGCATCCCAAAGGCGCGCGGCGCGCGCCCGGTGCCGGCGATAATGGGACACGAGCGACGACCCATGGTGTGCGCGCCGCTCGAGTGGGTAGGCTCCGTGTGGCGCTTCACGGCGCGCTGCCGAGCAGCGGCGGGATCGGGCAGTCGAGCGCGTCGGCCACGGCGCGGAGCAGGTCGGCCTCGTCGGGCTCGATGGTGCCATCGGCGGACACGGCCTCGGTGCCGGCGAGGAGGAGGACTCTGCGGATCGCGGGCGAAGCCTGGACGAGCTTGTCGAGCGCGGCGGAAATTGTGGCGAGGGAGCAGGCGTCGGCGGGCAGCAGCGCGAGCTTGCCCTGCAGCGGCGGGATTCGGGCGGCGGCCGCGGCGAAGGCACGGGCGGTCTCCGCCGCGGAGTCGGAGCCGACCCGGGCGAGCGCGGAGAGGAGCTGCGCGATCTCATCGGTGAGCGCGCCGAACGAATAGTATTTCACGGCACCGGAACGGCTGCCGTGGGCGGGCGCCGCGACGTGCCGCTCGAGCGCCTTCTCAAGCATGAACTCGAAGAGCGACACCTCGTTGTCCGCGACGATGAGGCCGCGGGCGGTCTCAAGGGCGGTGGTGATCTCGGCGGGCGGGAGCGAGCGGAGGGCGGGCAGCGCGAGATCGAGCAGGGGAAGGCGCAACTCGTGGGCGAGTGGAGCGGCCTGCGGGGCGAAGGCGGTGAAGGCGTCGGCAAACCGCACACCATGGCGGACGCGAATCGTGTCCACTTGGTGGTGGCGGACGGTGCCGTCGGTGGCGAGGAGGAGCCCGAAGACCACGAAGAGGGCCTCCGCGGGGTTGCGGGCGGCGGAGGCGAGGCGCGGGGGGATCGCGGCGATGAGTTGGCGGGCGCGGTCGAGGTGGGCGGCGGAGAGCGTGCCGACCGAGGCGAGCAGCACGGCGGTGGGGATGACGGCCGGCGGGAGCGGCGGCGGCGTGAAGGCGCGCGGGCGGTGGACGCTGGACGATGGGCCGTGGCCGGTGTCCTCCCAGCCGCCGATGGCGGCGGCGGTGACTTCCGGGAACTTGCCGTCCCATTGCGGATCCACGGCGTGGATGCGCTCGTCGAGCGGCGGGTGCGTGGCGAAGAGCGAGAAGCCGCCGCTGAACGCCTGGGCGAAGAAGAAATGGCGGAACTGCACGGCCTGGTCGGAGACGATGCCGGAGCCGAGGGCGTAGGCGCCGATCTTCTTGAGCGCGCCGCCGATGCCCGCGGGGTTGCGGGTGAACTGCACGGCGGCGGCGTCGGCGAGGTGCTCGCGCTGGCGGGAGACGGCGGCCTGGATGAGGCGGCCGAAGAAGTAGCCGATGTAGCCGACGAGGAGGAGAATCAGGCCCATGGCGACGATCAGCGCGATCAACCCGCCGCCGCCCTTCTCGCGACGTGAGCCGCGGCCGGTGTTGGCGAAGCGCAACGACCGCAGGAGGCCCCGGCCGATCATCGCCAGCATCAGGATACCGAACAACACGCCGACGAGGCGGATGTTGAGGCGCATGTCGCCGTTGAGGATGTGGCTGAACTCGTGGGCGACGACGCCCTGCAGCTCGTCGCGCGAGAGCTTCTCGAGGGCGCCGCGGGTGATGGCGATGGCGGCGTCGCTCGGGGTGAAGCCGGCGGCGAAGGCGTTGAGCCCCGGTTCGTCGGGGAGGACGAAGACGGCGGGCATGGGCACGCCCGAGGCGATCGACATTTCCTCGACGATGTTGAGGAGGCGGCGTTCGGCGGGATCGGCGGATCCGGGCGAGAGCTCCCGGCCGCCGGCGAGTGCGGCGACCGCGCGGCCGCCCTCGCGCAGGCTCAACCAGCGGTAGAAGGTGCCGCCGGCGATGATGGCGAGGGTGACGACAGTGGTCCACGCGGCGACATCGAGTCGCCAGAGGAAGAGCACGCGGGGACCTTCAGGGCCGATCGCGCGGGCCTCCGCCGGTGGAAACTGGGCGGAGAGGAAGGCGGCGCCGAGGTTGAGCCCGGCGACGATCAGGACGACGGCGACGACAAAGTAGAGCACCAGCAACGTGGTGCGGCGGCGGGCGTGGTCCTGGCGGGCGAAGAAGTCCATGAGAACGCGCCGGGCGCGTTTTTCAGGTGAACTTGACCTGCGGGGCCTGGCGCTCGGCGGCGCTGTCGACCTGGAAGAGCTCGGCGGCGGCGAAGTTGAACATCCCGGAGATGAAGTTGTTCGGGAAGGTCTCGCGGGCGGTGTTGTAGACCATGACGGCGTCGTTGTAGGCCTGCCGGGCGAAGGAGATCTTGTTCTCCGTGGAGGTGAGCTCCTCGGTGAGCTGGGCCATGTTTTGGTTGGCCTTGAGGTCCGGATACTGCTCGGAGACGACCATCAGGCGCGAGAGGGCGCCGGTGAGACCGGACTCGGCGGAGAGCAGGCCCTTCATGGCGGCGCCGTCGGCCGGGTTGGCGGCGGCGGACTGGGAGGCGGCGAAGGCGATGTTGCGGGCCTTGATGACGGCCTCGAGGGTCTCGCGCTCGTGCTTGAGGTAGCCTTTGGCGGTCTCGACGAGGTTGGGGATCAGGTCGTAGCGGCGTTTCAATTGCACATCGATCTGGGCGAAGGCGTTCTTGAAGCGGTTGCGCAGGGTGACGAGGCGGTTGTAGATGCCGGCGACGAAGAGCGCGGCGAGGAGGGCGAGACCGAGGAGCGCGGCGAGGATGACGAGGAGGGCGATCATGGGTGGTTGAGGGGGTTTGTTGTCGCGGAAGAAACCGGACGACGCGCCGGCTCGCAATGGCGAACTCGGGCCGATGGAAAGATGAGGCGGCGATGGAACGGGGCGGGAGGAATTGCGGAGTGCGGAATGCGGAGTGCGGATTGGGCGGAAGGGCGGGAATCACGGGACGGGTGGAGCGGGGTCACGAATGAGAGGGCGCCGCGCGGCTGCCGGGTGCTTCGGCCTTGCGACCGAGGGCGGGGTGGGCAACGTGGCGGCGATGCCGTTGCCACGATCGCCGTACAACCGACCTGTCGCCGGGCCCAAGGGGCCGGAGCGCGATTTGCGGCTATGAAGATCGGCTTTCTCGGCGGCTCGTTCGATCCGCTCCACCTCGGTCATCTGGTGATCGCGCAGGACGCGCTGGAGGGCGTGGGGCTGGACCGGGTGGACTTCATCCCGGCGGCGGTGTCACCGCTGAAAGGCCGGGAGTTGGCGGCGACGGCGGCGCAACGGCTGGAGATGGTGCGGCTGGCGGTGGGGGACGATCCGCGGTTCGGCGTGCTCGACCTGGAGCTGCGGCGCGGCGGCACGAGCTACACGGTGGATACCGTCCGCGCGCTGCGTGGGCTGCTGCCGGGGGCGGAACTGTACTGGGTGATCGGGACGGACCAGGTGGTGCGGTTGGCCGAGTGGAAGGAGATCGGCGAACTGGTGCGACTGGTGGAGTTCGTGCATCTCGCCCGACCCGGTGTGGGGGAGGCCGCGGCGCCGGCGATCCCGGGGCTGAAACTGCACCGCGTGGCGGGCCATGAGGTGGCGATCAGCTCGAGCGAACTGCGGGAGCGCGCGAACCGAGGCTTGCCGTTGTGGCCCTTCGTGCCGTTGAAAGTAGCCGACTTTATCGAGTCGCAATCGCTGTACCGATCCAATCCATGACGAAAAGCACATCCGAAACCGTGTCGCACGAGCGGCAGCTGCTGGCACTGGTCTGCAAGGGCCTTGACGACAAGAAGGCCGGGGACCTGCGGATCATCGACGTACGGGGACTGTCCTCGATCACCGACTATCTCGTGGTGGCCACGGGTCTGGCCGATACACACCTGCGCGCGATGCGCATCGAGGTGGAGAAGGTGCTCGACGCGGCCGGGGCGAAGATCGCGGGCATGGACAAGAACCAGCAGAGCGGCTGGCTGGTGGTCGATGCCTACCAGATCATGGTGCATCTCTTCACGGCCGACGCGCGGGGGCGCTACGGGCTCGAACAGCTCTGGCGCGACGGGCGCGAGTTGCCGCTGAATGTGGCGCTCGGGCTCGAGGCGGAGGTGCCGGTGGCGCCGGCCAAGCCTCGGGCGGCGAAGAAGAAGCCGGCCGCCAAGACGAAGGCCTCGGCTCCTCGAAAGGCTCCGGCGAAGAAACCCGCCGTGAAGGCGAAGAAGTCAGCGGCGAAGGCGAAGAAACCGGTTGCTCCGGCGAAGAAGCCGGCGGCGAAAAAGAAGCGCTGAGTCGAAGCGCGGGGGCCCGAGCGTCGGAGCTGGGCGGCGACCGGATCGGTCGTCCGTCCGGCGTTGTTTTGCGGACAGCTCGGGGTGAGGGATTTCCCAGCGGAGAAGTGTCCAGCCGGGGGCGGCCCGTGGCCGCGCGGGCGGTGGCGGCGGCCGGCCGCGGCTGGCAGCCTCAGGCTTCACCTGCGACGAGCCAGGCATGGTGCGGCCGCGCCGCAGTTCGCGGCTTGCCGCGGCGCGGCGCTTTCTCGTATCGGTTTTTCATGCGCAGATTATTCACGACTCTGGCGTTGCTGGCGGTGGGATGCGGTTGCGGCTTCGCGGCGGAGCCGACCACGGTACCGGTGGAGGCGTTCTTTGGGACGTCGGGGATCACCCGGCCGCGCCTGTCCGACGACGGCACGCGGCTGCTGATGCTTGTCCCCGGCGCCAACGGCAAACGCAGCATCGCCACCTTCGATTTTGCGACGGGCAAAGCGCGACTCGTGTTTTCGCCGAACGACTACGGGGTCGACTACGCTTTCTGGAAGGGCGACCGGATCGTCTTCGGCGGCGACGCGGGCGGCAACGAATCGGCGGCGATGCGCTCCATCAGGGCGGATGGCTCGGATCTGGTGGATCTGAGCGAGACCTACGACGAGCACCGCCCGATCGCCGGCGCGGTGATTGCGGATGTGGTTTCGCGCCTGCAGGATGATCCGAATCATGTGATCATTCGCGGATACGGTGCGGAAAAGGACAGCGCCGGCCGAGTCACTCCGGCGGGCGAGCACGGTATCTACCGGCTCGATGTGCGGACAGGGAGGCGACGCTTGATCGAACCGTGGGGCGAGAAGGGTGCCAAAATCGACGTCGATGCGCGGACGGGGATCGTGTACGGCCGGGTGCGGCAAGTTGGCAACGAGAGCATCTGCGAATTGCGGGGGCCGACATCGCGGCGCTTCGTGGAGGCGGCGCGGTACGACCCGGCGGACCTGATGCAGGATGAGACGGCGCTCTTCCGTCCGGTCGGCCTGCTTCCTGGCGGCAAGACGGCAGCCGTGGTGGTGTACGACGCCGAGCGGCATGATCGGGGCGCCTTGGTTGCGTACGATCTGGAAACCGGCAAGCCGGGTGCGGTGCTGTTCACCCCGCCGGCCGGGGAGATCACGGAGGCGCTGTTTGCGAGCGATGGGACGTTGGCCGGCGTCGAATATGCGGACGAGTATCCGCATTATCACTGGCTCGACGAGCGCTGGGCGTCGATCCACGCAAGCCTGAGCGCCACGTTCAAGGGCGAGTTCGTCTCGATCGTCAGCAGCGACCGGACCAACAAGAAGTTCATCGTGTTTGCCCGCAGCGACCGGAACCCGGGCGCCTTCTATTTCTTCGATTCCGAGAAGACGGTGCTCACTCCTCTGGGCAAATCCATGCCCGCGATCGATCCGGCAGCGATGGCGCCGCAGCGGCCGTTTGCGTACACGACTCGCGACGGATTGCGGGTGCACGGCTACGTGACGATCCCGGTGGGACGGGAGACACAGCCGAATCCACTGGTCTTGATGCCGCATGGCGGGCCGTTCGGCATCCGCGACGAGTGGTTCTTCGATCGGTGGGCGCAGTTTCTGGCCAATCGCGGCTACACGGTGCTGCAGGTGAACTACCGCGGGTCGGGTGGCTATGGCATGAAGTTCGCCCGGGCCGGCATGCAGAAGTGGGGCCGGGAGATGCAGAATGACCTGACCGACGCCGTGGACTGGGCCATTGCGCAGAAGTTGGCCACACCGGACAAGGTGGCGATCGTGGGCGCCAGCTACGGAGGCTATGCGGTGCTGGCCGGTCTCGTCTATACGCCGGAAAAGTACTGCCTTGGGGTGAACCTAGTCGGGGTCGCGGATCTGCGGCTTCAAGTGGATCCGAAGACGAAGGACACGGGGCGGACCTTTCCGTTGTGGGCGGCGAAATGGATCGGCAGCGATCCTGAAGATCTGAAAGCCCGTTCGCCGGTGGAATTTGTCGAGCGGATCCAAGTGCCGACTCTGCACGCCTACGGCGAGAACGACCCGCGGGTCGACATCGAGCACTGGCGCCGGCTGGAGCGGGAGCTCAAGAAGCACAACAAGACCTACTTCATCCTGCGGGAGAAGGACGAGGGCCACTCCTTCGAGAATGGCGACAGCAGTGTGCGCACGTTCCGGGCGGTCGAGGAGTTCCTGCGGCTCGGCTTCTCCGGGCAGGTGCTCATCGGGGAATCGAAGTTGCTCGAAATGCCGCTCGGCACGCCGGTGAAAGAATAGGCGCCGCCGCTCATCATTTGCACCGACCCGCCAAGCCGAAGGGCTGCGGCGGGTCTTTTTTTTGGCGGCTCGGGTGCGTGCACCGGCCTTTGGCCGAGAAACAGGATCGGGATGTGCGCTCGTTCCTCGCAGATCGCCGCTGTCGATTTAGCCCAAGTTCGTCAGTTGCGGAAGCGACTTTTCGCAACATCAACGAGTTGCGCGGTTCAGGTCGCGTTTTTCGGCACTACATCGGCGATGGGGCGGGCGCCTTTGGGCAGGCGCAGGC
>JAHFTC010000020.1 GCA_023269585.1 Opitutaceae bacterium | reverse complement strand
CGCCACCGCGGCGGCGTAGGGCGGGTGGTTGAGCACGACCGAGTCGAGCGCCGGCACGCCGAGCCCGTCGGCCCAGGCGCGCCACGCGAAGCCCGGCGCCTCGCGCTACAGCTCGGCGAGCGTGCGCCGGTTGTAGTTGGAAACCGGGTCGCGCAGCTCCACCGGCCGCTTCGAGGCGCGGGCGAGCGCGGTCTCGAGTTCCAGCACGGCCTCGGCCCCGGCCTGCGCCGTGGCGGGATCGTCGCCGAGCAGCTCGAGCATCGTGCGGACATGGGCGACGTACGCCGCGCGCTTTTCGGCGAAGCTCTCCTCCGTGTAGTAGTCGCGGTTCGGCAGACCGAGCCCGCCCTGCGTGAGATAGAAGGTGTTACGGTCGCTCGCCCGGGCATCGGGCCGCACGCTGGGCGAACCCAGCGCGCCCACGCCGATCCGCCGCAGCCGGCCGACCGCGCGCGCCAACGCCTCGGGCGAGTCGACGACCGCGAGGGCGGCGAGTTCATCGGCGATCGGCGCGAGGCCAGCCGCCTCGATCGCCGCGGTGTCGAGCGCCATGGCGTAGAAGAGTCCGGCCCGGCGCGTGGGCGAATTCGGCGCCGCCGCGGTGTCGGCCGCCGCCGCCTCAAGCACGGCGTGGACCTTCTCGGAGTTGGCGCGCTCGAGGGCGTTGAAGCTCGTCCAGCGGAACTGGTCGTCCGGGATCTTCGCCGTGGCCAACCAGCCGCCCGCCGCGAACTTCACGAAGTCCTGCCGCGGGCTCACCGTGCGGTCGAGGTCGGCCACGGAGAACCGCAGCTCCTCGATCGGTGCCGCAGCCGCCGGGGCCTCCGGCTCGGCGGCGACCGCCGCGAACGGCAGCGCGAGGGGAAACAGGACCGACCACGTCGTTGGGGAAAAACGCATGGCTCGCGAGTGTGCGCCCCGCCGCGCCCCACGCAATCCCGCGAGCGACGGCGCCGCGCGCAAAGCAGCCACCTCAGCAGTGGTTGAACTGGACCCAAGTATCAGCCCCCGCCTTCTTCCCCGAAGAAATTGGCCCCCTTATAGGTCCACGAATCACCGGTGCGAACTACGTCCGGGCTCCCTTTCTGGCTGATTCTGGTTCCGTCTTTCCGAACGACGATCGCTTCGCCGGGAGCGGCCGCAAATCCGACAACCGTGCTGAAACTCCACGAGTCGGGAGTCTCGCCGGCATAATCAACGCCACCGCAAGCGCCGTGAAACTCCGCGAAGTACCGCCCCGCCAACCGCCTCGCTTCTTCACGATCAACCCCGTCGGTGAAGTTCACACTCACACCGTCGAACAGCTGGGCTGCAGGCGCATCGGGCACCCCCGCCTGCATTGAGGAACCGCCCCCTAGCACAATGCCCGCGATGACGAGGAATCTCTTCATATTCAACGTTTCAAGTCAGCCACGCCGAAAAGGGAATATGGAAGCGGAAAAGACATTAGGGAGGCGTTCACGGCTACACCTTCGCGAGCGCGTCGGCGACGAACTGGTTCAGGCTCAGGTTCTGCGCCGCCGCCCGGAGAGCCACCTTTTGATGGATGCCTGGATCGACCCGCACGACAAACTTCCCGCTGTAGCTTTTGCCGGCGGTGGCGCCCGGCAGGCGCTCGCCACCCGCGAGCAGCTCGGCGACGTGCGCTTCGACGAGGCCACAAAGTTCGCGATAGACCTCCGTCTCCTCCGCGCCGTGGCAGCCGCCGAAGAACAGCCCGGGACAGCGGCCCACGAAGCAGCGATCCGCGTCGGACCATTCGACGATCTTCAGATAGCGGGCGGCGGCTTCCTTCACGGCCCGCTGGGAGGTGCTGGTGGTTTTCTTCATGACTTCGTCTCCTTCGTCGCGGCGATGGCCGCCTTCACGTCCTTCTCCTGATAGTGGTGAGCATCGGCCCCGGTCTGGCCGGAGAGGATGACCGTGGCCCCGCCGGCGTGCCGGAATTTCCGGTGACTGCCGGTCGTCCCGACGTGGACAAAGCCGGCTTGCTGGAGATCGGCAATGAGTTGGCGGAGTTTCCGCGGCATTGGCTAGTATCGTTATGATACTAGTTTCCAAGGTCAACCTCGAGGGAGGGCTAGACGTCCGCGCGGGCGAACCGGCATCTCTCGGAATCATAGCATCCTCCTCTGCGTCCAGTGCGCCTTTGTTTCCTTCGTTACCTTCTGTCGTCTGCGGAATCCGGTGTTCCATGACCGCTCGCATAGGTCCCCACCCCCTTGGCGGGGGTGCAGCCCGCTCCCCGATTCTTGGGACCCCGGCACTCGACCCTCGCCTCTCGACCCTCGACTGCCGCCCGCCCCCTTCAGCCCTCCCGCGCGTAAGATTGCCAGCCCAGCGCCGCGGCGGCGAGACCCACGACGAGCGAGCCAAGCGACGCCATGTCACCGATATACGGCACAGGGCGTTGCCAGCAGTCGCGTAGCCAACAACCGGCGATACTGACCTGCTCCACCAAACCCGGGCCGGCGAGGGCCGCCGCCGCCGCCGCGCCGAGCACGACCGCCCCGCCGAGCAGCCAGAGGCGTCGCCGGTTGCGCACCTGCCGCGACGCCGGCAGCCGCCCCAGCACGCCGGCGGTGAAACCAGCATCGGCGATGTAGTCGGGCGCGTGGTCGCGCAGGAGCGCCCGCAGGCGCCGGTCCTCGGCGGCGGTCGAGTCTTCGGGTTCTGGATTCGCGAGCGGATTCATGGCGGGAGCGGTTTCAGGCGGGCGCCCAGGCGCGGAGGAGGCGGCGAAGTTTCTCCTTCGCGCGCAGGACATGGGTTTTCACGGTGCCGAGCGGGCACCCGAGGGCGGCGGCGGCCTCCTCGTGGGTCAGCCCTTCGGCGTAGCAGAGGTGCACCGCGGCGCATTCGTCGCGCGAGAGCTGGGTGAGCGCGGCGGAGAGGTCGTGGCGCAGGTCGGTCGCGGCCGTGGCCGCGGGCTCCGTGCCCTCGTAGCCGGGCAACGCGTCGGCGGGCGCCTCGTCGGTGAGCTCGACAGACTCGCGTTCGCGGCGGCGGGCGGAGCGGAAGTGGTTGTAGGCGATGCCGAAAAGCCACGTGGTGAATTCCGAACCGCCGCGGAACCGCGCGAGGTCGCGGTAGGCGGCGAGGAAGGTCTCCTGGGCGAGATCGTCGGCGAGGGCGTGCCGGCCGCCGGTGAGGCGCCGCAGGAAACCGCGCACCGCCGCCTGGTGGCGGCGGACGAGTTCGCCGAAGGCGTGCCGGTCGTCGTCGAGCAGCACGCGGGCGATCAGGTCGTGGTCGGTCAGGCTCAAGTTGCGGATACGGGCGGGTGGACGGGGCGGCGGGGCGGACGGTTCACCGCTTGTTCTGGCGATCGTCGCCCCCGCGTTCGAGCGCCCAATTGAGCAGGAGCGCCAGTCCGATGAAACCGGGGATGAGCGCGACCCACTTCACGCCGGCCGTCGGGATCAGGAGGCCGAGGAAGAGGTAGAGCGCGAGACCGACGGCGAGGGCGATCAACCCGCTGCGGCGGTCGTCGCGCTCGGCGCGCTCGGCGGTCTTCTCGTCGAGCAGTTCGGGCGGCAGGGGCTGGCCCTTCTCCAGCGCAATGCGCAGGAGTTCGTGGCGCAGGCGGCGTTTCTGCAGCTTCTCGATGCCGCCGAGGATGATGGCGGTGATGGCGATACCAATCCCGGCGAGCGGGACCAGGTAGGGGAAGATGCTGTTTTCGATGCCGGCAAGCAGCGGGGACGGGGCGGAAAACGCGAGCAGTGGATTCATGGTCGAGTGGTGGTTTGCGGGTGAGTGGCAGTTGGGCGGGCGTTTGGATTCAAGAAAACGCGAGGCCGGCAGCGAAAGTTCCGCCCCGGCGCCGCGAGCCCCGCCCCGGCGCCACGGCGTTGCGGCATCCACCGATTACAAAACGCAGCCTAGGAAGTGTCCCCCTCCCGGACCCGGGACTTTCACAGGTTTGTTGATGCGTCGGCCCGCCTCTGCACTAGACAGCGCCGGTCCTGTTTTCCGAAGCTTGAGGACTATGGTGGGAACTACACCGTCGAATCACTGGCGCAGCGAGTCCACCCTGCGCCCGCTCGCGGCGGGCGGGCGGCGGGGCATGTCGTTGGTCGAGGTCATGATCGCGTTCGCGGTGATGACCGTCGTGCTGCTGGCGATCCTCGGGGCGATCCTCCAGGCCTACCGGATGAACGAGGATGCACGGCGGCGGGACCCGGTCCGCGCCCTGCTGCAATCGTTTGCCGACGACTTCACCTGCGAGCGCGTCCGCATCAACGGAAACACAGTGGACGAGACCGAGACCGTCGGCACCCCGGACCAGCGCAAGGACGACAAGTCCTCCGTCGGCCGCGAGCTCGTCGGCGAATTCCCCGCGACCTACCGCGTGCTCAACCGCACCCGCACCATCACCCTGTACGTGGTCCGCGCGGACACCTGACCCTTTCCCATGCGCACGCCCCTCACTCCCGGCCAACCCGGCGCGACCAGGCCTTCACCCTCGTGGAGATCATGATCGCGAGCACGATCGCGCTGCTCGTGGTCGCCGCGATTCTGGCCGTCGTTCTGGCGGCTGCCCGCTCCACGTTGAAAGCGGAGCGGCTGGCCGCCGCCCCCCGGCTGCCCCTGCCCCATGACTGAAGCCGGTTGTGAGGCCGTGATCGGCGTCTGGGACGGACACGACGCCGGAGCCGCCCTGATCGTGGACGGCCGGGTCGTGACCGCGCTCAACGAGGAGCGCCTCTCCGGCCGCAAGCTCGACGTCGGCCTGCCCACCCGCTGCCTCGCCGTGCTGCGCGAGCAGGCCGGCAACCGGCGCATCACCTGGGCGGTTACAACCTCGGACCCGGCGAAGACGCTCACCCGCCTCGTCCCGCGATTGAAGGAAGACTACTACCGCGTGCGTCGCCGCCTCACCCCGCCCGGTGCGCTCACCGGACTCAAGCAGCGCGCGAAATACGCCCTCACCCAGCTCCCGCCCAACCCGCTGAGCCGATGGTGGACCCGCCGGTGGTTCGCCCGCACGCTCGGAGTCCCTGCCCACGCCGTGCACCTCGTCGACCACCACGAGGCCCACGCCGCCTCCGCCGCCTATTGGCCGGATTGGGATACCGACGCCTTGATCGTCACCCTCGACGGCATCGGCGACGGCAAGTCGGGCTCGGTCTGGCGTTGGTCCAACGCCCGAAGCCGCCTCACCCCGCTAGTCTCGATCCCCGGCCGCGCATCGTTCGGGCTCTTCTTCGAGCACATCACCAACGCGCTCCACATGCGCCCGCTCGAGGACGAGGGCAAGGTCATGGCCCTCGCCGCCTTCGCCTCCGAAGTGCCGCCCGAATCGAACCCCTTTCTGCGCTGGTTTGAGTTGCAGACTGATGCGAGCGGCGGCCCGACCGTCGTCTGCCGGATTGCGCCCAACCGGATGGCCGCCGAGGTCGAGCGCATCGTCTGGTGCACGCCGCGCGAGCAGGTCTGCCGGATGGCGCAACAAACCCTCGAGCAATTCATCCCGGCCTTCTTCGCCCGCTGGGCCGCGGCGACCGGCGTGAGGGCTTTCGGATACGCCGGCGGCGTCGCTTCCAACATCAAGGTCAACCGCCTCATCCGCTCGGTGCCCGGAGTCGAGCGGCTCGAGGTCTGCCCCGCGATGGGCGACGGTGGCCTCGCCCTCGGCGCCGCGCTGGCGGTCTGGCGCCGGACCACGGACCGGCGGCCCGAGTCGTTCTGTGATTTCCGCCTCGGTCCGGACCACGGCGACCTCGGCGCCACCGCAGCGGTGCTGGCGCAGACCACGGGCGCCCTCCTCCAGCACCCAACGGATATCGCCGCCGCGGTGGCCGAACTCGTGGCCGCCGGCCGGATCGTGATGTGGGCCCAGGGCCGGATGGAACTCGGAGCCCGCGCCCTCGGGGCGCGCAGCATCGTCGCCCGGGCCGACAGCGTCGCCGCGCGCGACGCGCTCAACCTGCGGCTCAAGCGGCGGGTCTGGTTCCAGCCGTTCTGCCCCAGTCTCCTACTCTCGGAGGCGCCCCGCCTGCTCGCCGACTTCCGCGGCCCCCACGATGTGAACCTGCACATGACCACCGGGTTTCTCACCTCGCCCGCCGGACGGGCGGCCCTCGCCGGGGCCATCAGTCCCGACGGGTCCTGCCGGCCGCAGATGGTGCCCGACGAGACGGACGACCCTTGGGCGCGGCTGCTGCACGAAATGAAGACACGCACCGGCACCGGCGCGGTGATCAACACCAGCCTCAACCTCCACGGCAAACCGATGCCCGACAAGGCCGAGGACATCGTCGCCGCCTGGCTCGAGTGCGACGTGCCACACCTCGCCCTTGGCTCCGCCCTGCTGAGCAAACCCACGTCCACCGCGCATGGCCTACGCTCCGCCTGACGCCCTCCCGCCCGCCCCGCCGTCGCCCGTCGGTCGCCGCGTCTGGTTCGGGGCGATCCTCGCCGCCTTCGCCGCGGCGTTGCTGTGGCAGATCCGGACCGTTTTGTGCGAGGACGTCGAAGTCATCCGTGCCCAGGTTTCGGTGACAACGGTCCGCGGGTTGCACGCCTGCCTCCTGCTCGCGGCCGGCGCGCTGGCGGCGGCCGCGCCGTAGCTCCGCCCACGCTTCGGGCGCCGCGACCTCGATCTCGCGGTGCTCCTGAACTGGGGGACCGCACTCCATTTCGTGCCGACCCTCGGCCGCGAGGCCGGCGAAGCCCGGGCGGATGTCGCCTGGGTCCGGACCGCCGCCGCCGCCCTGCCGCCCGACGCCCTCGTGATCTCCGCCAACACCGGGCTCTGGTGCCTTCTCGAAACCAATACCGTGCAACCCGAGACCGCCGCCCACCTCCTCGACGCAGACCCGGCGGTCTTCGCGCGGGAACATTCGGGCGGGATTTACCTCCACTGGGACTACTGGGCCAACGTCGAGCCGCAGGGAAGTGCCCCAATTGCTGGACCCCGTGCGAAGCCTTCCCCGCCATCCTCGCCGCCCCGGTGCGTTCGAGCCTGAGGCTGTTCACGAAAAGCTGAGCCGCGCGCCGGGCGCGGCCGCCGACCCGTAGGTATTCCTTAGGCACGTCTGACGGGCCCGCCGCCGGCCCATCGCAGGGCGATCGCGGGGCTGTGTTGATGAGGGTCGAGTGTCGAGGGACGAGCGCCGAGCCGTCGGTGCCGCAGTTCGAGTCGCTCGACCGCGCCGATTTCCCCTCGGCTTACAGGTCCTCGTCGCTCGTCCGCTCGACGCTCGACCGATCACGGCGCTGAACCCTCCGTTCGGAACCCAGTTCGCCTCGACCCTTCCGTTTCCTGATTTCGTGAGTTCCAGATTCTCCGCTTTCCGTTCCTGCGGTGGCGGCTCGACCGGTCCGAGCGGTGCTTGCACTCCGCGGCGCCGCTGCGTGTGCTCCCCGCGTGCAACTCACCGGCCTCCGCGCGATCACCTTCGACGCCGCCGGCACGCTCATCGTGCCGCAGCCGTCGGTCGGCGCGGTCTACGGCGAGATCGGCCGCGCGCATGGACTCGCCACCCCGGACAACGAGCTCGAGCGTCGTTTCCACGCGGCCTTCAAAGCGCGCCACCACCTGCCGCGCCCGACCGAAGCCTCCGAACTCCACTTCTGGCGCGATCTCGTGGGCGAGGTGTTCGCCCCGTGGGCCGACACCGCAGCGGCCGACCGGCTCTTCCCCGACCTCTGGGCGGCGTTCGCCGAGGCGCGCCGCTGGCGACCGCGCGCCGACATGCCGGCGCTCTTCGCCACGCTGCGCGCCCGTGGGCTGAAACTCGCCATCCTTTCCAACTGGGACTCGCGCCTGCACCGCGTGGTGGCCGGCCACGAGTGGTGCCGCTGGCTCGACCACGTCTTCGTCTCGGCCGACCTCGGCGTGGAAAAGCCGGCATCGGCGATCTTCGCCCACGCCGCGGCCGCGCTCGACTGCGCCCCGCACGAGCTCCTGCACGTGGGCGACAGTTGGGAGCATGACATCGTCGGCGCGCTCGCCGCCGGCTGGCACGCCGCGTGGCTCGACAGCACGGCCGCGTCGCCGACCGATGCGCGCGCCGTGCGGATTCGCACGCTCGAGGAAGTGCCGGGTCTGCTCGCGTAGGGCGCACCTTCAGGACGCCCCCTTGCCCCTCTGCTGGGAGGAGGGCTGCATCTCGATCATGTCAACTATTGGTTGACGTGATGTCGAAGCCCCCGCGCCTCGCCGCTCCGCTCACCTTGGTTGGACGCTCGCCCCTCGCCTCTCGCCCCTCGCCTCTCGCCTCTCGTCTCTCGCCTCTCGCCCTCGCGCCTCACCGGTCCCGCAGCACCACCGTCCACGCGATCTTGTCCTCGATCGCCTGGCGGTTCGGCTCCCAGAGCACGCGCGCGAAACCGATGAGCCCGGTGGCCAGACCCGCCGCATAGCCGCCGTACCGCGTGAAGGCGTCGAGCGTGGTGAGCGGTCGGTCGTCGAGCCGCACCACGCGCGTGCCGACCAGCCACTTGCCCGGCGTACGGCCGCGCAACCACGCCAGACAGAGCGTGAAGTACACACCGGCCCAGCCGAAGGTGAGGCCGAACGAACGGCTGAAATCGTTGGCGGCGTTGAGCCACGAGGACCCCCGGACGGTTTCGCGCAGTTTGCCGTTCTCGGCCTGCAACGCATCGACCTGGGCCGTGAGCTGGGCGTTGGCCCGACGTAGATCCTCCTTGGTGACGACCAACGGCAGCTCGACCGCCGCGAGCTCCCGGGCCGCCGGCGCCGCGCCCCCCAGGTGGAACGCCCCCGAGCGCACCAGCGGTCGCCCCGCCATCAGGAAGAGCGCCGCCACCATCACCGCCACGCCCAGCGCGATGAAGATCCACCGCACCACCGCCCACGCCCGGGCCGGGCTCACGGTGCGTCCGCCCAACGAGGCGATGGTGGCGCCCATGCCCAGCGCCAGCAATGGCCCACTGAATACCGAGAGCGCGGAGACCACCACCAGGTCGATCACCATCGCCGTCACGCGCTGCCAATGCGCAGCCAAACGGCGCCCCGCCAGCGTCGGCTCGACCCGCGCCGTCTCCAGACGGAACACGGCGCCGGCCCGCTTTCCACCGGGCGCGGGGACGGCAGCGGGCGTGGGCGGCGCAGGAGGGGGGACAGGGTCGATTTCGCTCATGGGCGCGGATGCTGCCGCGGCCGGCTGGGCCGGCCAAGACGTAAGCGCGACCCACGGGCTCCGGGCGCCCGGTGTCTTTCCCGGGTGCGCCTCCTGCGACCGCAGAGTCTTCCGCCCCTAGTGCCTAGGGTGTTTTCCCTCTGCCGGCCGCCGGGGCATTACGATCATTTTCCACTCGGGAGGCTCAACCCCGTTTCACCCCCGCCGATAGGCTGGACGTGATCGCCCTCGAACATCATCGCCAGATGACCTTCCTCCCGCCGCTCGCCGCCGAGCAGGAGTCCTCGCTGAACGATGCCCGCCGAGCCGGCGATGATCGTGCGCGCGAGCAGATGATCCTCTCCAACCTCCGCCTCGTCTGGCATCTGGCCAAACGTTACGCGTGGAGCGGCATCGGCGCCGACGACCTCTTCTCCAGTGGTATCCTCGGACTCATTGCAGCGGTCGACACCTACGACCACGACCGCGGCCGCCTCGCGCCGCACGCGCGCATGCATATCCGCAAAGAAATGCTCGCGCTCATCGCCGCGCAGCGCTCGCTCCTCCACCTGCCCTCGTCGGTCAACTACCACGCGCTGCTCATCGCCCGCGCCGAATCCGCCCTCACCGGCGAACTCGGCCGCGAACCGACGGATCCCGAGGTCGCCCGCGCCGCCGGCCTCAGCCTGCAACGCCTGCGCAATGTCCGCCAGGCCCTCGGCACCATCGTTTCCCTCGACGACCCCGGCGAGGACAACGAGGACTCGGCCAGCCTCCACGAGGCCCTCGCCGACGAGAGCGCCGAGACCGGCGAACAGGCCGCCTCGACCAACAGTCGCTCGGAATGGCTCAGCAATGCGCTCGTGAAACTTTCCACCCGTGAGCAGAAGCTGCTCCGCCGCCACTACGGGCTCGACGGCCGCGGCGGCCTCCCGCTCGCCCGCGTCGCCGCCGAGCTGAGCATCAGCCGCGAACGCCTCCGCCAGATCGAACTCACCGCCTTGCGTAAACTCCGCCAGCTCCTCCAGACCGACGGCGCCCACCTGGGCGAGTCGCTCGGCCACGGCGGGTGGGACCAGCTTCTCCGCGAAGCCGGCCTGCGGCTCGCCGCCGCCTGAGCCAGTGCCGGGGGACGGGAGCTCACGCGCCAAACGGCTCGTGCCGAACGGCCGCGGCAACGTCCGCCGCTTCCTTTGCCGCAGCGCCACGCGCGACTCTGCCCGCATCAGTGGTGAGCGGTAGCGCAGCGCTCGCTCGCGCCTCCGGCGCGGTAGGCCAGCTCGCGCGCGGACTCGCCCCGACTGAGCCGTGCTCATGCAATTGCCGCGGGCCAACGAGCGATAGGGCTCGCACCGAGGGTGAAACTGTAGGCCAGCGTGCTTGCACGCGCTTTTCAGAGCGCGAGCCCATCGACCCGCTCAGGGCGGGGCGAAGCCGCGAGCTCGTTGACCGACGAGGCAATTGAATCGTCACGGCTGAGCGGATCGGAGGAATCGCGCTCCGGAACGCCGAACCGGCAGCCCCACGCTCTTCCCCCATTGAATCCCCGCCCCGCCGCGCCGTTCTCGCTCCCCAGGCGCCAGAGCCCTCCACTTCCACTCCGACCAAATACTCTCACGACCGTGAGAGTATTTGGCGCCAAGCCCCTCCACGAACGCCTCCCACCGAGGGAAACCACTTCCGCCAAATAAGTTCACGACCGTGAACTTATTTGGCGGAAGTGGGGAAAACCGGACTCCGGCCCACCTGCACAGCCCACCTGCACCAACCTCGCCGCTCCCGGTCTTTCGGCTCGCCGCCGGCCGGCCCAAGCCCGCACTGTCCCGCCCTCTACCGCCATGATTCGCGTCAACGAAAACTACCAGAAGCTCAAGGCCTCCTATCTCTTCGCCGACATTGCCAAGCGCGTGAACGCCTGGGTCGCGGCCCACCCCGACCAGAAGCTCATCCGCCTGGGCATCGGCGACGTCACCGAGCCGCTCCCGCCGGCCTGCGTCGCGGCGTTCCACGCCGGCGTCGACGAGATGGCCAAGCGCGAGACCTTCAAGGGCTACGGCCCCGAGCAGGGCTACGCCTTCCTGCGCGAACTCATCGCCCAACACGATTTCAAGGCCCGCGGCGCCCAGATCGACGCCGACGAAATCTTCATCTCCGACTCCTCCAAGTGCGATGTCGGCAACATCCAGGAGATCTTCGCCAACGACATCCGCGTCGCCATCCCCGACCCGGTGTACCCGGTCTATGTTGACAGCAATGTCATGGCCGGTCGCACCGGCGCCAACGAGGACAACCGCTACGCCAACCTCGTCTACCTCGAGTCGACCGCCGCCAACGGCTACGTGCCCGCGCTGCCCACGCAGCCCGTCGACCTGATCTACCTCTGCTTCCCCAACAACCCCACCGGCGCCACCGCCACCAAGGCACAGCTCCAGGCCTGGGTCGACTACGCCCGCGCGCACAAGGCGCTCATCGTGTTCGACGCCGCCTACGTCGCCTTCGTGCGCGACCCGCAGCTCCCGCAGTCGATCTACGAGATCCCCGGCGCCCGCGAGTGTGCGATCGAGTTCCGCAGCTTCTCCAAGAACGCCGGCTTCACCGGCACGCGCTGCGCCTTCATCGTCGTCCCGAAGGAGCTCAAGGTTTGGGATACAGCCGGCCGCGAGCACTCCGTGCACGCGCTCTGGAACCGCCGCCACACGACCAAGTTCAACGGCGTCTCCTACCCGGTGCAGAAGGCCGCCGCCGCCGTTTACACGCCCGAGGGCCAGGCGCAGGTCAAGGCGCTCACCGACTTCTACCTCGGCAACGCCCAGCTCGTGCGCGACGCCTTCACGGCGCGCGGCCTGCAGTGCGTCGGCGGCGAGAACGCCCCGTACATCTGGGTCAACGTGGGCCGCGACTCGTGGGAGTTCTTCGACCTGCTGCTCAACCAGGCCGGCGTGGTCTGCACGCCCGGCGCCGGTTTCGGCCGCTGCGGCCAGGGCTACGTGCGGTTCAGCGCCTTCAACAGCCGCGCCAACGTCGAGGAAGCCCTCGCCCGCGTCGCGAAGTTGCTGTGACCGAAGGAGGGCCGGTCTTCGACCGGCCTTCTCCGCACCTCCCAGTGTAGCGGAACCCGTGAGAGTTTCGTCCGGCCTCGTCCCGGTGGGGCCGCCTCGCCGCGGCGCCATTCCGCTGTCCCCGTAGCGAACCGCGTGAGCGTTTCGACCCTGCCTTCGCGAAGCGTGAGCGACTTGCCGTCCCCACATCACACGCCATCTTCCCTCCCATGAGCAAAGCCGAGATCCTCGCCGGGCTGAAGAAGCTCTCCCGCGCCGAACTGGCAGAGGTGCAGGCCGGACTCGATGCGCTGCTCGGTGACGACTGGATCGAGAACAGCGAGCTCTCGGCGGCGGACAAGGCCGCGCTCGACGCCGCCCTCGCCGACTATCGTGCCCATCCC
Source organism: Opitutaceae bacterium (assembly GCA_023269585.1). GTDB lineage: Bacteria > Verrucomicrobiota > Verrucomicrobiia > Opitutales > Opitutaceae > CAJCBL01. The sequence goes on along the minus strand of JAHFTC010000020.1, from coordinate 35,855 downwards.
GAGGCTGGTAGTCCGTGGGAAGTAGTTGCCCAGCGGATCCGCACTCAGCTCAAGGCATGAGCCGGCAGGTCATCGTCCGCAGCACGGCCGAAGCGGACATCGCCGCAGCGGCGCTCTGGTACGAACAGCAAGCCCAAGGCCTTGGCCGTCGGTTTCTCGACTCCGTGCAGGACGCCCTTCGCCGCGCCGACACCCTGCCCCGGGCCCACTTGCTGTTGCGGCGCAAGCCCGAGGTCCGCCGCGTGCTCACCACCGGTTTTCCCTACCGGGTCTTCTTCATCGTCGAGCCGGAGCGGTTGATCGTGCTTCGTGTCCTCCACGGCGCACGCCATGAAGAACCGTGGACCGGTGCCGTTTCGGAGCCGCCACCGGGTGCCTGAGCGCCCGGGGCGCTACCCCGCCTCCACCAACTCCCGCACCTTCGCCCGCACCGCGGGCAACGCCGCGGCCACGGCGGGCGACAGCTCGAGTTCCATCGGATGCAACTGCTCCACGGCGACCGTCACCACCTGCAGCTGCGGCCAGTGGCCAAGCAGCGCCGCGGCGGCGAGCAGATCGCGCAAACCGATGTCATGCGCACCGAGCGCCGGGGGGCAGTCCAACGGCGTCGCGGCGCGAAAGCAGCACACCGTGCCCGCGGGCGAACCATCGCGCGTGGCATCGACGAGAATCAGCCGCGGGTAGCTCTGGAAGTACTCCAGCAGATGGAATCCGCCCGTGCCGCCGTCGAGCACCGCCACGTGCGCCGGCCACTGTTCCTCCGCAAGCAGGCGCGCGGCGTGCACGCCCACGCCCTCGTCGCCCACGAGCACGTTGCCGACACCGAGGATGAGGGTCGGTGTGGGCACATGATCCCGGTAGGGACGGCTCTCCGAGCCGTCCGTTCGCGCGTTCCGCGTCTGGCATTCATCGGTCATTTTGAGCGTGTTGAACAACAGGTCATGTCTCGTCGCCGATTCGGGCCGCATCGTTGACCCCGCCGAGCGAACGGACGGCTCGGAGAGCCGTCCCTACCTCGCTCGGACAGGTTCCTCGGTCTAGCCTTTCGCCTTCGGGTCGAGGGCGTTGGTGCCGGTGCGGAACCACGATTTGCCGTCGGCGGGCAGGCCGTGCTCGTCGACATGCGTCTCCACGAACTTCCAACCGCCGACCATCGACGACATCACGCCGTGTCCTTCAACATAGTCGTGATAGAAGACGAGGTAGACGTGGATGAGCGTGAAGATCATGAAGAACCAAGTCGCCGCGTAGTGCCATTGGCGCAGCCCGTACTCGCCACCGAAGAGCGGGGTGGCCCACGCGAAGAGCTGGGGGAACCACGACTGGCTCATCGGAGCGTACATCGCGAAACCGCTGATCACCTGGAAGAGGAAGACCAGGAACATCGCAAAATACGTGAAGTACGCCAGGGAGTTGTGGCCCACGGCGTGCACGGCGGAGTGGCGCGACTGGAAGATGTCGACGCGCAGCACCGCGAGGATCTCGCGGAACTGCGCCCGGCGCAGCGGCAGGAAGTTCCTCCAGTCGGCATAACGGTTGCCGACGAAGCCCCAGTAGATCCGCACAGCGAAGTTGAAGAGGAACACGTACGCCGTGGTGAAGTGAATGAAGCGGTTGATCCCAAACCAGTAGCTGAACGACGCCTCCGTCGCGCGCGTGAAGGCGAGCGGGTGCGCGATGAGCAGCCCCGTCACCGCCAGGATCAGGATACAAAGGGCATTGATCCAGTGGTAGAACCGGACCGGCAGCTGCCAGACGTAGACCCGCTTGAACCCGTGCGGTTGGACTTGGGTGGGCATGGCGTCACCTCCCCCCGGCTCCGGCCGGGACCGTTTCCGCCACTGCGAGCGACTCGCCGCGGTCGTCGAAAAGATGGACGGCGCAGGCGAGGCAGGGATCGAACGAGTGGATCGTGCGCAGGATCTCGAGCGGCTGCTGCGGGTCGTGCACCGGCGTGCCAATGAGCGACGCCTCGTAGGGCGAGCGCTGGCCCTGCGAATCGCGCGGCGAGCCGTTCCACGTCGTGGCGACGACGAGCTGATAGTTCTCGATCCGCTGGTCCTTGATGACGAGCCAGTGGGCCAGCGCACCGCGCGGTGCCTCGGTCGCGCCCACGCCGCGGGCCGTGGCCGGCCAGGTCGACGGCTCCCAGCTCTCCTTCGTGAAGGTGCGGCTGTCGCCGTTGCGGATGTTGGCCAGCAACTGTTGGTAGAACTCCAGCGCCCAGCGCGCGACAAGCCGCGTCTCGATCCCGCGCGCCGCGGTGCGCCCGAGCGTCGAGAACAGCACCGCCGGCGGCGCCTTGAGCGCGCCGAGCGTGGCGGTGACGACATCCTTGATCTCGGCGTTGCCCGCCGCATAGCCGACGAGCAGGCGCGCGAGCGGGCCGACCTCCATCGCGTGGCCCTTCCAGCGCGGGGTCTTCAGCCAGGAGTATTTGCCGTCGACGGTGAGATGCTCGTACGGCGGCTTCGGGCTCGTGTAGTTGAACTCCGTCTCGCCGTCCCACGGGTGCAGCCCCTTGGCGTCGCCGCCACGGTAGCTGTACCACGAGTGACCGACCTCCTCGCGCACGCCCTCGGGATCATGTGGTTCGACCGGGTGGACCTTGGAGAGATCGCGGTCGAGCACGGCACCGCGCGGGAACTTGAAACGCGCGATGTCGGCGAAACCGTTGGTCGGCAGGTCGCCGTAACTCAGGTAGTTGGTTACACCGCCACCGATCTCCGTCCAGTCGAGATAGTGCGGCGCGATCGCGAGCAGGTCCGGAATGTACACCTGCTCGATGAAACGCTGTCCCTCCTCGAGCAGCCGGCCGACGTAGGCGAGGCGCTCGGCGTTGAGGGCGTTGGCCTCGTCGATGTTGATCGCGCAGGGCACGCCGCCGACGAGGTAGTTGGGATGCGGATTCTTTCCGCCGAAGATCGTGTGGATCTTCACGATCTCCTTCTGCCACTCGAGCGCCTCGAGGTAGTGCGCCACCCCGATGAGGTTCACCTCCGGCGGGAGCTTGTACGCCGGATGGCCCCAGTAGGCGTTGGCGAAGATGCCGAGCTGGCCGCTCTCGACGAAGCCGGTGAGCCGTTTCTGCAGATCGCGGAAATAGCCCGCCGAGCTCTTCGGCCACGCCGAGATGCTTTGGGCGATGCGCGAGGTTTCCGCGGGATCGGCCTTCAGCGCGCTCACGAGGTCCACCCAGTCGAGCGCGTGCAGGTGGTAGAAATGCACCACATGGTCCTGCAGGTAGAGCGCGCAGAACATGAGGTTGCGGATCAGCTCGGCGTTGGGCGGCACCGTGATGTGCAACGCGTCCTCGACCGAGCGGACCGACGCGAGCGCGTGCACCGTCGTGCAGACGCCGCAGACGCGTTCCGCGAACGCCCACGCGTCGCGCGGGTCGCGCCCCTTCAGGATCTTCTCGATGCCGCGCACCATCGTACCGGCGCTCCACGCATCGACGATGCGGCCGTCCTTGACCTCGGCCTCGATACGCAGGTGTCCCTCGATGCGGGTGATGGGGTCGACAACAACTCGGGTGCTCATGGCGGGTCAGGCTTGGTCGGAGGTTGGGTTGTTGGAGGCGGGCGGATCGGAGTCGTCGGGCTTTTCGCCCGGATGCGGCCCGATCTCGTCGTGTTTGCGGATGTTGGTCATCACCGCATGCGCCGCGGCGCCGGCGACCGCCGCCGCGCCGACCGCGAGGCCGATCTTGTCGGCCGTCATCTCGATGCCGAAACCGGGGAAGCTCGCGAGCCGCCCGTAGAACGGACTCGCATCCCAGAAGCCTGCCTCCGAGCAACCGATACACGGGTGACCCGACTGGATCGGGTAGCTCACGCCGTTGTTCCAGCGCATCACGCCGCAGGCGTTGTAGGTGGTCGGGCCCTTGCAGCCCATCTTGTAGAGGCAGTAGCCGCGCCGCGCGTTCTCGTCGTCGAAGGTTTCGACGAACAGCCCGGCGTCGTAGTACGGCCGGCGGTAGCAGGTGTCGTGGACGCGCCGCGAGTAGAACGCCATCGGCCGGCCGAGGGCGTCGAGCTGCGGGATGCGGTCGAACACCAGCAGGTGCACGACCACTCCGGCCATGACCTCGGCGATCGGCGGGCAGCCCTGGACATTGATGACCGGCTTGCCGGCGATCACCTGGCGGATCGGCACGGCCTCGGTGGGGTTGGGCCGCGCGGCCTGCACGCAACCGGCGCTGGCGCAGTTGCCCCACGCGATCACCGCCTTCGCACCCGCGGCGGCCTCGGTCACGATGTCGTGCATCGATCGGCCGCCCACACAGCAGTAGACGCCATCGGCGCCAAGCGGCACCGAGCCCTCGATCATCAGCAGGTAGTTGCCGGGATTCTCGCGCATGGTCTTCGCCTTGCACTCCTCGGCCTGGTGGCCCGCGGCGGCCTGCAACGTCTCCGAATAGTCGAGCGAGACCTTGTCGAGCAGGATGTCCGCAACAATCGGATGCGACGAGCGGAGGAACGACTCGCTGCAGCAGGTGCACTCCTGCCCGTGGAGCCAGACGATCGGCAGGCGGCGCTTCGTCTCGAGCGCGTTCACCACCGCCGCCACCCCGGAGCTCTCAAGTCCGAGCAGCGCGCCCATCCAGGTGCAGAACTTCAGGAAATCACGCCGGCTCACGCCGCGCGCACGCATTTCTTCCCAGAGCGTGGGACCTCCGGTCTGGGTCGGAGGAGGCAGAATATTCATAGAACAGCTGCTTGGGCCCGGGCTAGGTCCGCCGCGATGGGCCGGTTCACGACGAACGTTGGAGTCGCTGGGCGGTACGTTGTGCGGCGTCCCGGAATTGTCGAACGGCGGAAGAACGCGCCACCCCGCTCCACCGAAGATCCCGGCGATTCGCTCCCGCGGCTCGACAACGGGCCGGCCCGCCCGCACCGTATCCGCACATGCACGAACTGGCGATCGCGCAGTCCGCCCTGCAACAGGTGCTCCGCGAAGCGGAGCGCGCCGGCGCTGGCCAAGTTTCCCGCATCGTGCTGCGCGTCGGGGCCTTGTCCGGGGTCGAGACCGACGCCCTGCGTTTCGCCTTCGACGCCCTCCTGCCCGCCAGTCCCGCCGCGAGGGCCCAACTGGAGATCGAGCTCGTGCCCGCCCTCGCCCGTTGCCGCGACTGCGGCCACGACTTCGCGCCCGCCTCCGACACGCTCTTCGAGTGCCCGCGCTGCCGCGCGTTCGGCGCCGAGCTCCGCTCCGGCCGCGAACTCTATCTCGTCTGCATCGACTGCGCCTGAGACGCGCCGATCACGTCCGGGTAGTTCGTCCGGCCAATCCGCAATCCGCACTCCGCAATTTCATGACCCCAACGCCTCAGCCCCACTCTTCACCCACGCCCGCCGACGACGTCGTCATCGTCGACGTCCGCGATCCGTCCGACACGTTGCCCACGCCCCCCGGCGATGCGCTCCCCGGCACGCGTACGATAACGCTCGAGACGCGCCTGCTCGACGAGAACGACCGCCGCGCCGCCGCCAACCGCGCCGACTTCGCCGCCCGCGGCCTGCGCGCGCTCAACTTCGTCTCCTCCCCCGGCGCCGGCAAAACCACGCTTCTCGGCCGCACGCTCGACGCCCTCGCGCCCGCCCTCCGGTGCGCCGTGCTCGTCGGCGACCTCGAGACCGCCAACGACGCCCGCCGCCTCCGCCGCCCCGGCGTGCCCGTCGCGCAGATCACCACCGGCGGCTGCTGCCACCTCGACGCCGCGATGATCGCGCGCGCCACCGCCGCGCTCCCGCTCGACGGCACCCAACTGCTCTTCATCGAAAACGTCGGCAACCTCGTGTGCCCCGCCTCGTTCGACCTCGGCGAGAACCGCCGCATCACCCTCGTCTCCTGCACCGAGGGCGAGGACAAGCCGCTCAAATACCCGCCGATGTTCAGCAGCGCTCACGCTGTCGTGCTCACCAAGATCGACGTCGCGGACGCCATGGGCTTCGACCGCACCCTCGCCCGCGATGCCATCCGCCGCGCCGCCCCACAGGCGACCGTATTCGAACTCTCCGCCAAGACTGGCGAAGGCCTCGACGCCTGGCTCGATTACCTCAGAGCGCTGCTCTGAACTCACCCCGTAGGTCAAGTCTCCGACTGGACACCTCCGGCACTGCTCTCGCCAAACCGTTTGCGCAAACCTGCAAGGCCGGTCGGAGACCGGCCCTACTTGCTGCGATGAACATACCGACCGCCGCACCCCCCACCCCGTGCCCGAGCACCTGATCACGATCACCGGCACCGTCCAAGGTGTCGGCTTCCGCCCCTTCGCCGCGCGCCTCGCCGCGCGGCTGGGCATCCGCGGCTGGGTGCGCAACGACCTCCACGGTGTCGAGATCCGCGCCGTCGCCGGCGCCGACGCTCTCGCGGCCTTCGCCCATGCGCTCCAACACGAGGCGCCGCCGGCGGCCCGTGTCGCCGCTGTCTCGACACACGTGGTCGGCGACCACCCCGGTCTTCCGCCGGTCGGCGACGCCTTCGCGATCCTCGCCAGCCCGACCGGGGATGGTCCCACCACGACCGCCGCCACGCCCGACCTTGCGCTCTGCGCCGACTGCCGCCGCGAGCTCCTTGACCCGGCCAACCGGCGCCACGGCTATCCGTTCATCAACTGCACCAACTGCGGCCCGCGCTACTCCATCCTCCTCGAGTTGCCCTACGACCGGCCGCACACCACGATGCGCTCCTTCGCGCTGTGCCCGGAATGTGGACGCGAGTACCATGATCCCGCCGACCGCCGCTACCACGCCCAGCCCAACGCCTGCCCCACTTGCGGCCCGCACGTCGAGCTGCTGGATGCTGTAGCCGGGGACGGTGCTGTAGCCGGGGGCGGTGACCCCGGCCGCCGGCCTCACCGCGGCCGGCTACACCAAACCGCCGCGCTCGACGACGCCGCGGCCGCACTCCTGGCCGGCCGGATCGTCGCCGTGAAGGGCATCGGCGGTTTCCACCTCATGGTCGACGCCACCAACGACGGCGCCGTTGCCGAACTCCGGCGACGCAAGCACCGCGCCGAGAAACCGCTCGCGGTGATGTTTCCCGATCTCTCCGAGCTCCGCCGCCACGCCGCAGTATCGCCCACCGAAGAGGCCCTGCTCACGAGCCCTGCCGCACCCATCGTGCTCGTTCGCCGCCGGCCCGAGGCTCCCCTCGCGCCCTCGATCGCCCCCGGCAATCCCTGGCTCGGCGCCCTCCTGCCCTACTCGCCGTTGCACGTGCTGCTGCTCGCCCGCGTCGCCCGCCCGGTCGTCGCCACCAGCGCCAACCTCGCCGAAGAGCCGCTCTGTATCGATAACGCCGAGGCCCTCGCCCGTCTCCACGGTATTGCCGATCTTTTCCTCGTCCACGACCGCCCCATCGCCCACCCGGTCGACGATTCCGTGCTCCGGCCCGCGACGGACGGTCCGCCCATCGTCCTCCGCCGCGCCCGCGGCTTCGCGCCCACCACCTTCCCGCTCCCTGCCGCCGCCGCCGAGGGCGAACCGCTTCTCTGTGTCGGCGGCCACATGAAGAACACCGTCGCGCTCGCCCACGGGTCCTCGGTGATTCTCGGACCGCACATCGGCGATCTCGCCACGCTCGCGTCACAGCAGGCCTTCCAGCGCCAGATCGAATGGCTTGTCTCTCTCCTGCGCGTGCATCCCGGCCGCATCGCCTGCGACGCCCATCCCGACTACGACTCCACCCGGTACGCCCGCGCCGCCGGCCTGCCTGTCACCACTGTTCAACACCACCTCGCCCACCTTCTCGCCTGCCTCCTGGAAAATCCCGCCGCGCCCGCCCAGGTCCTGGGCGTCTCCTGGGACGGCACCGGCTACGGCGGCGACGGCACCATCTGGGGCGGCGAATTCATCGCCGTCGACACCGCCGCCCGCTGCGCCCGCCGCGTCGCCACGCTGCGCCCCTTCCGCCTGCCCGGCGGCGACGCCGCCGTGCGCGACCCCCGTCGCAGCGCACTTGGCCTGCTCCACGAACTTCACGGCGCCGACTCCGAAGCCACACCCCGCGAAGCCGCCGCGCTCGGGTTCACCCCCGGCGAGACCGAAACACTCCTCACTCTGCTCACCCACCGCAGCCATTCTCCGGTGACGACCAGCGCCGGCCGGCTCTTCGACGGCGTCGCCGCGCTGCTCGGGCTCGCCCGCCGCAACTCCTTCGAAGGCCAGGCCGCGATGCAGCTCGAATTCGCCGCCGACCGCGCCGCCACGGATACCTCCGCACTTCCCTTCGCCGTCTCCACCGTCCACCTCGCCGACGGCCACACGCGCCTCGAACTCGACTGGCGCCCCGCGCTCGCCGCGCTGCTCGAGCGCCGCGCCACGCACGATGCCGCCACGCTCGCCGCGCAGTTCCACCGCGGTCTCGCCGCGGCCATCGCCGCCGTCGCGCAGCAGATCGGCCTCGGCGCCGTCGCCCTGACCGGCGGCTGTTTCCAAAACCGTCTCCTGCTCACCGCCGCGCAACTGCACCTCGCCAACGGAGGCTTCGCCGTGCTCCGCCACCGCGACCTCCCCCCCAACGACGGCAACCTCGCCGCCGGCCAGGCCCTCGCCGTCCGCCTCGGCATCACCACCGTCTGATCGGTCGGGCCTGCGTTCGCCCTTACCCTTCACTGTCTCCCGTCCGAGCCGCACGCCATCGATGAAGGCAGTGGTGTCGCCGAACTGCTGATAGCGCGCCCCCGCCCCCAGCCTTTCCCCTCAACCCCCGGCGCTCCGGGCCGATAATCGGGCCTCGGGGCCATCGGGTCCCGAGGCCCGCCTCCTTCCCTCGGCGGTCCGGCGGATGGGACCACATGCCTCAACTGCGAGGCGACGGCTCCGTCTCCGTTCTTTTCCGCTCAGCCCCTCGGACCCGCATGAAAGAGACGATCTCCGTCAGCCCCGTCACCCGCATCGAAGGCCACCTCGGCGTCAAAATCGAAACCGACAACGGTCGCGTCACCAGCGCCCACGTCGTCGGCGAGATGTTTCGCGGCTTCGAACAGATCCTGCGCGGCCGCGACCCGCTCGACGCCCAGCAGGTCACGCAGCGCATCTGCGGCGTCTGCCCCGTCGAGCACGGCATCGCGTCCGTCCTCGCGCAGGACGCCGCCTACGGCATCACCCCGCCGCCCAACGGCCGCCTCCTCCGCAACCTCGCGCAGGCCGCCAACTTCATCACCTCGCACATCACCCATTTCTACCTGCTGTCGGGGCTGGACTTCGTCGACGTCGCGCAGGTGACGACCTACACCGGCAACGACCCCGCGCTCGTCGCCCTCCGCGACTGGGCGAAATCCGAACTGGCCAACAACACCGTGAGCGCCGGCGGGCCGTTCCTCCCGCAGTTTCCCGCGCAGCTCATCCGCGACCCCGCGCTCAACCTCGGCATCCTTCGCCACTACCTCGAGGCCATCGCGGTGCGGCGCGACGGCCACAAGCTCGGCGCCCTCTTCCTCGGCAAACTCCCCCACGCCGCCACTCTCATCCCCGGCGGCGTCACCGAAAAGGTGAGCGCCATCCAGATCGCCGCCGCCCGCGCCCTGCTCGAGCGTATCCGCATCTTCGTTGAACAGGTTTACCTGCCCGATGTCGTGGCCGTCGCCGGTGCCTTCCCCGCCTACTTCGACCTCGGGCGCAGTTGCGGCAACTTCCTCGCCTACGATGTCTTCCCCGAGACCGACACCGGCTCGCCCTTCCTGCCCGCCGGCGCGTTGATCGGGGGCAGACTCCAGCGCGTCGATGCCGCCGCGATCGCCGAGGATGTGCGCTACTCCTGGTACTCATCCGCCTCCGGCCGGCGCCCCACCGAGGGCGAAACCGTGGCCGATCCGCACAAGTCCGGCGCCTACTCCTGGCTCAAGGCCCCACGCTACTCCGGCAAGCCGATGGAAGTCGGCACGCTCGCCCGCCTGCTCGTCGCGTATCATGACGGTCGCAACACCACCGTGAAGTCCGCCATCGACGGGCTGCTCAAGGCCCTCGGGCGCCCCGCCGCCGCGCTCGACTCCGTCCTCGGCCGCCACGCCGCCCGCGCGCTCGAATCAAAACTGCTCGTCGAGTGCTGCGCCCGGTGGCTCGACCAGCTCGTGCCCGACCAGCCCACCAGCGTCGACTTCAAGATCCCCGCCACCGCCTCCGGCATGGGCCTCACCGAGGCCGCCCGCGGCGCCCTCGGCCACTGGATCGAGATCAAGGACCACAAGATCGCCAACTACCAGTGCGTCGTCCCCACGACGTGGAACTGCTCCCCCCGCGACGACCGCGACCAGCCCGGCCCGCTCGAACAGTCGCTCGTCGGCACCCCGGTCGCCGACCCCGCGGCGCCGATCGAGGCCGCGCGCGTGATCCGCTCCTTCGATCCCTGCCTCGCCTGCGCCGTGCACTGAGGTTTTGCGCCGCGCAAAACCTCCACAATCCGCATTCCGCAATCCGCATTTCCCCAAAGGTCGCCCATGGAGCCGATGACCCGCCGCTCGTTTCTCACCCTCAGCCTGCGCCTCGCCACCGTGATGGGGCTCGGCGCCTCCGCGGCGCCCGCCCTCGCCGATGCCCTCGAACGCATCGTCCGCGGCCGCGCCCCCACGCTGTGGTTGCAGGGCCAGTGCTGCTCCGGCTGCTCGGTCTCGCTGCTCGACTCCGAGCCCGTCGGCGCCGATGCGCTGCTCACCCGCGACATCGCCCTCGCCTTCCACCAGACGCTCTCCGGCGCCACCGGTCACCAGGCAGTGGAGACCGTTGACCGCGCCATCGCCGCCGGCGGCTTCCTCCTGGTGGTCGAAGGCTCCGTGCCAATGGACATGCCGCAGGCCTGCTTCTTCGGCGAGGAGGCGTTCGGTTCCCAGCTGCTCCGCGCCGCCCGCGCCGCCAAGGCCGTGGTCGCCGTCGGCACCTGCGCCACCTCCGGCGGCATCCCCGCCGCCGAGGGCAACCCCACCGGCGCGATCAGCGTGCCGGAATTCCTCCGCCGCTCCGGCCTCTCCGTCCCCTGCATCTCCATCCCGGGCTGCCCCGCGCACCCCGACTGGATCGTCGGCACGCTCACGCACGTGCTCGGCTTCGGCCTGCCCCCGCTCGACGACCGCGGCCGGCCCAAAGCCTTCTTCGACAAGCTCGTCCACGATCAGTGTCCCCGTTTCGCCGACTACGAGCGCGAGGTCTTCGCCGAGAAGTTCAGCGACGACGGCTGCCTCTTCCGCCTTGGTTGCGCCGGGCCGATCACCAAGGCCGATTGCAACCTCCGGCTCTGGAACGGCGGCACGTCCTCCTGCATCAAGGCCGGCGCCCCCTGCATCGGCTGCGCGTGGGAGGGCTTCGCCGCCAAACGCGATTTCCCCTTCTACCTCAAGAATGGCCAACTCCAGCCCAAGCCGAAGGGGCACGCATGAAACTGCATACCAAGCTCACGCTCTCGCTCCTCTCCGGCTTGCTGGTGATCGTGCTCGCCGCGCAGACCGTGCAGCAAGTGCGCAACACCGCCGTCCTCCGCGACCAGACGGCCGAGGACCTCAAGCGCCTCGAAGCCGCCGAATGGCGCAGCGCCCAGAACATCGGCCGCTCCGTCGGCTACGCCGTCGCCGGCTCGCTCGAGCGCGGCGAGATGGTGAAGTTCGAGAACCTCCTCGCCGAGCAGCGCCAGATCGAGGGCCTGCTCGAGTTCTCCCTCTACGACGCCACCGGCGTCGCCCTCTACTCCTCCGAGCCCTCGCTCGTCGGCAACCGTCTTGAGACCGCGCTCGCCGAACAGATCCGCCAATCCCCCGAACGCATCGCCCGCCGCACAGCCGCGGCGTTCGAGATCTACGAGCCCCAGGTCGTGACCCCCGAGTGCATCCGCTGCCACACCGGCTGGAAGGAGAACTCCATCTGCGGCGCCACCGCGTTTCGCTTCTCCAGCGAATCACTCACCACGGCCGAAGCCCGCTCCGTCGCCGCGCTTGCCGCCCTGCGCCGCGAAAGCCTCGCCACCACCGCCATCGTCGCGCTCGTGATCGTCGCGGTCTTCGTCTCGCTCGCCTATGTCCTCGTCCGCCGCGTCGTCGTGCGCCCGCTCGACGAACTCTCCGCCGGCCTCGGCCGCATCGCGCTCGGCGACACCACCGCCCGCGTCGCCATCACCAGCCGCGACGAGATCGGCGCCCTCGCCGCCACCGCCAACACCATGGCCGAGGCCCTCGACGCCAAGGCCGACCTCGCCCGCCACATCGGCGACGGCGACCTCAGCCGCACCGTCGAACTCGCCTCCACCCAGGACACCCTCGGGCAGGCGCTCCAAACCATGGTGACAAATCTCCGCCGCGTCGTCGCCGACGTCAGCGGCGCCGCCACCCAGGTCGCCTCCGGCAGCGAACAGCTCACCGGCACCGCGCAGACCATCTCCACCGGCTCCGCCTCGCAGGCCGCCTCCGTCGAGGAAGTTTCCGCCACGATCGAGGAATCGTCCGCCAGCATCGCCAACAACACCGCCAACGCCCGCCGCACCGAGGCCATCGCCACGCAGGCCGCCAGCGAGGCCACCACGGCCGGCACCTCCGTCACGCAGACCGTCGCCGCGATGAAGGACATCGCCGGCCGCATCACCATCATCGAGGAGATCGCGCGCCAGACCGACCTGCTCGCCCTCAACGCCGCCATCGAGGCGGCCCGCGCCGGCGAACACGGCAAGGGCTTCGCCGTCGTCGCCGCCGAGGTGCGCAAACTCGCCGAGCGCAGCCGCCTCGCCGCCGCCGAGATCGGCCAACGCTCCGGCGCCAGCGTCGCCGTCGCGGAACAGGCCGGCACGATGATCGCGCAGCTCGTCGCGCGCATCCGCGAGACGGCGACACTGGTCCAACAGATCGCCGCCGCGAGTGCCGAGCAGAACACCGGTTCGGAACAGGTGACGAAAGCCGTGCAGGAGCTCGACAAGGTCATCCAGCAGAACGCCTCCGCCGCCGAGCAGATGGCCGGCTCCGCCGCCGCACTCAACAGCCAGGCCGAGCAGCTCCAAGCCGCCATCGCCTTCTTCCGCACAAACGCCGAACCCGGCACCGCCGATGCCCCACCTGCCGCCCGAGCCGCAGTCCACTACGGCATGCAGGTGCCCGTTATTCCGTCGACGCCCGGCAGCGCCAAACCCCGCCGCGACCTCGTCGCAAACGATTAGGCACCGCGGCGCAGTGTCGCCGCCCGCCAATGACGCGAACCGCCCCCGGTAAGCCGTCAGCCCCCACGCCCTCCGGGAAACCTCCCGCTCGGCCACCGGCCCCCCTCCGCGACCTCCGACAGGTCTCGTAAACGAGCCATGTCAACTATTGGTTGACATGATTAATCGCCCCTCCCCCGTCGATCGACACGTTGCCCGCGGTTTCCATTCCCCGGCGGAATTCCACGCTCGCCGGGATTGTGAGCCTTCGCCCGGCCTGAACCACGGCACCGGCGCAACGTTCGCCCGTTTGTCGCCCACATTGAAAACCCTGAACACACGCCTGTTCGCCCTCCTTCCCCTGCTGGCCCTCGCGCCTTCCTCCATCGAAGCCTCCGCTACGACACCGCCCGCCGTCGAGGCCGTGCGCCTCGCCGACAAGGTGTTCACGCTCTCGCACGCCATGTGCAGTTCCGCCGCGCTCGTCGGCGACAAAGGCATCCTCCTGATCGACGCCGGCGTCTCCGCCGAGGAGGCCGCCCAGCGCCAGGCCGCGCTGGCGAAAGTCACCACCAAGCCCGTCCGTCTCCTCGTCGACACGCATTGGCCCTTCGACCACGACAACGGCAACGAGACCTTCGGCGGCGCCGCCGCTCAGCGTTTCGAGCGCCGCAGCTGCTCGCACTCGCCCCGCCGCACCGTGCGCGACCATTAGCCGCACCCGCTTGCGCCGCGCGGCGGTTTCAGCGCCGCTGCTTCCCGCGCATCCACCCTTCCGACACACACCGCCGGAGCCGTTCAGGGGAGAATCATGGACATCACCTACCGCACCGAGCGCGACCTCGACCGCGAAGCCCTGCAGGCGCTCTTCCTCTCCGTCAACTGGGCTTCGGCCCGCCATCCGGGACTCCTGCAGCGTGCGATCCGCAACTCGCACCACGTCGTCACCGCCTGGGCCGGCGACCGGCTCGTCGGCCTCATGAACGCACTCTCCGACGAGGTGATGACCGCCTACTTCCACCACCTGCTCGTGCATCCCGACCATCAGGCGCAGGGGATCGGCCGCGAGCTCGTCGCGCGCATGGTCGCCCGCTACCGCGACTGCACGCGCCTCGTGCTCATCGCCTACAAGGAGGAGGTGGCGTTCTACGAACGCTGCGGGTTCCGCGTCGCCGAGCGCGCTCTGCCCGTCCAGATCACCTGCCTCGACGACTGAGGAAACGAGTCCGGCAAGCAGCGCAGGGCGCGCGGCCGGCGGCGGAATGACGGCGCAGGCCCCGGGCGCGCCATCCGCCGTCCGCCCGCCCCATCGGGCCGTCCGTCCTGCCCGCGCTTGAAAACCGCGGCTGTTCCAGCCTCTTCTCGGCCGATGTTCTTCGTCGTCGTTCTCAGTATCTGGACGTTGCTCAATGCCTATGTCGGCTGGCGCCTCGCCGGCCTGCCGTGGCTGGCGGCCCACGTGGGCCCGCGGTGGACCGCCGCCGCCTTCGCGCTGCTCTGGCTCAGCTACCCCGCGGCGCGCCTCCTCGCCGCCCGCGGCCTGCACCAATTCGCGCAACCCATGGAGTTCCTCGGCTCCTCCTGGATCGGCGTGGTCTTTCTGCTCTTTGCCACCCTGCTCGCCACCGACGTGCTGACGCTCGGCGGCCTCCTTCTGCCGAGACTCGCGCCGCAACTGCGCACCGGCGCCGCCCTGGTCGGGTTGGCGCTCGCCGCCTTCGCGCTATTCCAAGGCCTGCGCGCGCCGGTTGTGCGCGAACACGAGGTCGTCCTCCCCGGTCTCCCCCGCGAACGCGACGGCCTCACGCTCGTCGTCGTCTCCGATCTGCATCTCGGCACGCTCATCGGCAAACGCTGGCTCGCCGCACGACTCGCCCAGATCGAGGCGCTGCACGCCGACGCCGTGCTCATCGCCGGCGACCTCGTCGACTCCGATCTCGACCGGGCGATGCCCTTCCAGCCCGTGCTGCAACAACTCCGCGCGCCGCTCGGGTCCTGGGTCGTGCTCGGCAACCACGATGTCTACGCCGGCACCCGCCGCGTGGTGGCCTTCGCCGAGGGCGCCGGGGTGCAGGTGCTGCGCAACCGCACGACCGAACTTGCCCCGGGCCTGCACCTCGCCGGGATCGACGACCCGGCCACTCTGCGCCGCGATGGGGCCACCGACCACCGCCTGAGCGACGCACTCGCCGCACCGCGGACCGGCGCGACCATCCTGCTCGCGCACACGCCCGACACGCACACCGCGGAGGCCGCGGCCGCCGCCGGAGTCGGACTGATGTTCTCCGGTCACACGCATGGCGGGCAGATCTGGCCGTTCAGCTACCTCGTGCGCGCCCGCTACCCGCTCTTCGTCGGCCGTTACCAGGTCGGCGGGATGACCGTGCTCGTCTCCCGCGGCGCCGGCACGTGGGGCCCGCGCCTGCGCCTGTGGCAACCCGGCGAGATCCTCCGCGTGCGGCTGCGCGCCCCGGTGCCGACCAGCCCCAGCGCAACACCGTAGACCGGATACGCAGGACGCCGTATCGCCAAAAAAAACACCCGCGTCCGGGCGGCAGCCCAAAGACGCGGGTGCTGAGGTTCGAGGAGATCCGGAACCGGCGGCGCTCAGGCCGCGGCGAGGACTTCAAGATGTTCGCAGAAGACGGCCTCGCCCGCAGACACGCGGGCCAGGAGCTCGTCGGCGAGCGCTTCGGTGAGAGTATCCCAGGGGTACGAGGTAATGGAGTTCATAAGTCGGTGAAGAAGATTTAAGCGAGCCGTGCGCCAATTGCGAGGCAGCCCCATGACTTTCTTGAAAAAAAGTCCCGAAAACGGCCGGAACAACCCGAGGAGAAACCGAACTCAACAGCCGCCGTGTATCGGTGGTAACACTAGCCGGCGACTCCACGGCCACCACGGGCGGCCGCGGCCTTTTCCCTCGCCCGGCTGGCGCGACTTCCGCTTACTCGCGGCCATGAGCGCCGCATCCCCCGCCCACCCGCCCATCCCCGCCGCCCGCGACGACCGTTTCCCGCCCGGCATCCCCTACATCGTCGGCAACGAGGCCGCCGAGCGCTTCAGCTACTACGGGATGAGGCAGATCCTCTATATCTACCTCGTCGGCCTGTTCACCGGCTTCCTAGTCGAAAACGCCGTGCCCGCCGCCGAGCTCTCCGAGGCCAAGGTCCGCGCCACCCAGGCCGTCCACGTCTTCATGGCGGGCGTCTACCTCTTCCCGATGATCGGCGCGATCCTGGCCGACCGCCTCCTGGGCAAGTTCCGGGTCATCTTCTGGGTCTCGCTCATCTACGTGGCGGGCCACGCGGCACTCGCCGTCGCCGGGCGGTACGGGGTGGTCGGCAACTTGGGCGGGGCCGAGACGGCGATGCTCATCGGGCTGGGCCTGATCGCGATCGGCTCGGGCGGTATCAAGCCCTGCGTCTCCGCGAATGTCGGCGACCAATTCACCGCGGCCAACGGCCACCTGGTGCCCAAAATTTTCCAGGTCTTCTACTTCACGATCAACTTCGGGTCGTTTTTCGCCAGCGTGCTCACGCCAATCCTCTACAAGAAGTTTGGCCCCGAGGTCGCCTTCGGGGTTCCGGGCGTGTTGATGGCGATCGCCGCCTTCGTGTTCTGGCTCGGCCGCAAACGCTTCATCCGCGTCCCCCCGCAGCCGGGCGGTGCGCTCGGCCGGATCGATTTCTTCGCCTCGTCCCTGATGATCACCCCGCTCCTCCTCGGCATCTATGTCGCCGTGGAGAAATCCGAGTCGATCGTCCACGCGGTCATGGAAAACGGCTCCGCCGCCCTCCTGCCCGCCCTCACGGCCACCGCGGCGTCCTATTGGTATCTCGCCCTCGCCGGCTTCGGCGCCCTCATCGCCGGGCTGGCGCTGGCCCACCGCCGCCAGGCGATCCGCGAGGACAGCGGTTTCCTCGCCGTCATCCTGTACTGCTGGCGCCACCGCGGCGAACGCGTCGCCGGCGACGATTTTTGGACGCCCGCCCGCCGGCACTATGGCGACGAAGCCGCCGACGGCCCGCCCGCGGTGCTGCGCATCATCGGCGTCTTTTCGATGGTCAGCGTCTTCTGGGCGCTCTTCGACCAGCACTCCTCCACCTGGGTCGAACAGGCCAAGGCCATGGACCTGCGGCTCATTCTCCCCACCTCCGTCTGGAGCGGCTGGGTGGTGCCGGGCACCATCGCCGGCGCGGTCGTCGGGGCCCTCTGGCTCTTCCTCTGGGTGTCCAACGTCCGGATTCCCCGCGCGGTGCCGTTGGTGATCGCCGGCCTGATCGTGCTCTGGGGCGCCGCCATGGGGCTGCTCCACGTCCTCCGCCCGACGTGGACGACGCTCGATCTGCTGCCCGCGCAGATCTCGGCGCTCAATCCGCTGCTGGTGATGATCATCATCCCGCTGCTGAGCGTCGCCGTGTATCAACCGCTGGAACGGCGCGGCCGCCCGCTGCGCCCGCTTCAGCGCATGACCATCGGCATGGTGCTCGCCGCCCTCTCGTTCGCGGCCGTCGCGCTCCTTCAGGCACGCATCGATGCCGCCGGCCCCGGCGGCGTCCACGTCCTCTGGCAGATCATCCCCTACGTGATCATCACCACTGCGGAGGTCCTCGTCTCGATCACCGGCCTCGAGTTCGCCTACACCCAGGCGCCACGCGCGATGAAGTCGACCATCATGGGCTTCTGGTTGCTCTCGGTCACGGTCGGCAACGTGCTCGTCGCCTTCCTCGCCCCGTTGCAGACACTCTCCCTCACCACCTTCTTCTGGACCTTCGCCGGGCTGATGGCGGTGGCCGCCTTGATCTTCGCCGTGATCGCGGCGTTCTACCGCGGCAAGAGCTACCTGCAGCCCGCCGAGGCCGCGAAGTAACAAGCCGAAGTTCCAAGTAACAAGTTTCAAGTGACAAGGGCCGAGTCCGCTCCGTCGCGCTGTCGAGCCCCTTCGCCCCACGGCGGTCTTCGCCAATCGAAAATCGGCAATCCCAAATCGGAAATCCCATGCGCATCACCTACTACCTCGAAGTCGTCTCCTCCTGGTGCCACTGGGCCGAACCGACCTGGGCCGAACTCAAGGCCCGCTACGCCGGGCGCGTGCAGTTCGACTGGAAGATCGCCCTCATGCGGCCGCAGGACTTCCCGGTCTCGCCCGCGCAGGCCGACTGGTTCTACCGGCGCAGCGGCACCATCGCCCGCTCGCCCTACATGCTCAACCACGGCTGGTTCGAGACTCCGGGCTGCGACTACGCCACCCCCAACCTCGTCGCCGAAGCCGCCCGCTCCCTCGGCGCCACCAGCGACACCGCCCGCCTCGCCCTCACCCACGCCGCCGTCCGTGAAGGGCGCAAGATCAACCGCCTCGACGAGGCCGTCGCCATCGCCGCCGCCGCCGGCAATCTCGACCCCGCCGAGCTCCGCGCCCGCGCCACCTCGGCCGACATCCGCGCCGCCGTCGACGCCTCCACCGCCGCCTTCCACGCGCTGCAGATCACGCAACGGCCCGCCTTCGTCCTCGACGATGCCATCGGCGACCGCGCCGTCTTCAGCGGCCTGATCCGGATCGAGCCGCTGGCCGCCACCATCGAGGCCATGCTCGCCGACACCGCCGCCTACGCCACCCACCGCGCCCACTTCGGCGATCCGCCGGCGAGTTGAGCGTGTTCCCGCGCCGGGCGCCGCGTGCCGCCCGGCGTCACCACATTCCAACGCCCGCCGCCTTTTCCCCACCGCCTTCGGCATTGAGCCGGCCGGATCGACTCCCATGCTGCTGCGTGCCCCTCGCGACACGTCACCGTTGCACCACCACCCTTCGCCAACCATGAAATCCACGCTCCGCCTCCTCCCCGCCCTCGCGCTCGCCGCTGTGTTCGCCCCGCTCCACGCCGACGATGTGACCGACCATCTCACCGCCGCCAAGGACGCCTATGAAGACGGCCAGATCTCCCAGGCCATCACCGCTCTCGACACCGCCGCCCAGTTTCTCCGCCAGAAGAAGGCCGACTTGGTTGCCCAGCTCCTCCCCGCTGCCCCGAAGGGCTGGGAAGCCTCCGAGCCCGAGACCGAAGCCGCGGCCTCGTCGATGATGGGCGGCGGCATCACCGCCCGGCGCAGCTACACCCGTGGCGACGCCTCGGTGACGATCAAGATCCAGTCCGACTCCGCGTTCATGCAGGCCGCGATGGCCTTCAATAATCCGGCGCTGCTGACCATGGGCGGCGCCAAGCTCGAAACGATCCAAGGCCAGTCGGTCGCCATTCTCCTCGAGAACGGCTCGACCAGCGGCACTCTAAAAACGGTGATCGAAGGGCGTTACAACTTCGAGATCGAAGGCGAAAACGTCACGGCCGACGACCTGCGCACCTTCGCCAACGCCTTCCCGTTCGCGAAACTCATCAAGCTGTAGGCCAAGCCCCAGCGACCGCGCTGCACTCTTCCACCCGGCGGCCCGCCCGCCGGGTTTTTTCGCGTCCGCTTCAGCCGCCCGCCAACCAGCGACGGAACTCCCGCAGCTGCCCCGGCGTGCCCAGCACCAACAGATCGTCTCCCCCCAACAGCTGCTCGGTCCCCGCCGGATTGAGAATGCGGTCGCCCCCCCGCAGGATGCCGGCGATCTGCACGCCGGTCGCGCGCCGCGGCGCCGACTCCTCCAGCGCCCGCCCCGCCTGCGGCGACCCTGCCGGCACGCGCACCCGGTTGATCACCAGGTCCGCCAAGGCCGAGCCCGGGACCGTCGCCGCCCCGGCATCCAGGTCGCGCCGCGCCGCCTCGATTTGCTCGCGCGAGCCGAACAGCAGCACCCGATCCTGCGGATACAACACCGTCTCGGGCGGCGGATTGGTCAGGCCCACGCCCTGCCGGTCCACCCCCACCACCGTGCAGCCGAACCGCGTCCGCAACAGGAGATCCCCGATGCTGCGGCCGGCCGCGGCGCTGTTCTCGGGCAACGTCATCTCGTCGATCCCGAGGTCCCAGCCGGCCGGCGTCTGCGCCGCCAGATCGGAGCCGCCACCGCCGGCGAGCGACTCGTGCAACCGCACCTCCATCTCGCTGTGCCAGTGGATCAGCCGGCGCCAGAGCAGCGCCAGCACCACCACCGCCAGGGTCAGCACCACCAGCACCACCCACCAGTGGCGGGTGTGGAACGGCGACACCGCCGTCAGCCAGAAGAACAACAGCGCACCGGCGCCGACCTTCAACCCCGTCTCCGCCACCGGGCGCAGCAACGCGGCGTTGGGCAGGTCGCCCGTGGTCGCTTCGGCGACCATCATGGCCAGCGCGGAGATGTTGCGCCACACCGCGACGCACACGGCCAGCAGCACGAAGCCCAGCGCGAGCCAGAAGACCAGTTGCGAAAGCTGCGGCACCACGCGGTCGAGCCCGGTCATCGCGCTCAACGTCCGTTCCAGCGGCGGCGCGAACAACAGCAGCCCCGAGGCGAACGCCAACCCGACCACGATCTGCAGCACGCGCTTGCGGCCGAGCCGCCACAGCACGCTGCCCGCGCGCTTGGCCTCCACCCGCTCCAGCCAGCTGCGGTATTCGTCGAGCAACCGCCCCACCAGCCGCGGCTGCAACCCCACCAGCGCCTCCGCCATCGGAGCCGCGCGCCCCGTCAGCCACGGCGCAACCAGCGCGGTGAGCAACGCCACCCCGACCGAGAGCGGCTGGTACTCCGGCGGCAGCACCCCGGCCGCCACGCCGACCTGCGCGCTGATGAACGCGAATTCGCCGATCGGCGTTAGCGACAACCCGCCCTCGAGCGCCAGCCGCGCCGGCTGCCCGGCCGCCACCAGGCCGAACGCACAGGACAACGACCGCGCCACCAGCGCGAACGCCGCCACCAGGAGGATCTTCCACCAGATCGCGCCGAAGCTGTGCAGATCGATCATCATGCCGATCGCCACGAAGAACACCGCGCTGAACATGTCGCGCAACCCGCCGAACGCCCGCTCCAGCGCGGGGCGCTGCGGCGTATCCGCCACCACCACACCGAGCACGAACGCCCCGAGCGCCAGCGAGTAGCCCGCCGCCTGCGCCCCGAACGCCACCAGGCACAGCAGCCCCGCCACCAGCAGCGTGCGCAGCTCGTCGCTGCCGGCGCGCTCCATCCGCCGCAGCACCCACGGCACCAGCAGCAACCCGCCCACCCCGAGCAGCGCCACGAACGCCCCCATCCCGCCCAGCGTCGCGCCGAGCCCGGGCTGGCCCGCGCCGCCGAGGGCCAGAAACGAGTTGAGCAGCGCCAGCACCACCACCGCCACCACATCCTCCAGCACCGTGATGGCGCCCGCGAACTGTCCGCTCGGCGAGTGCATCCGCCCCGCCTCCAGCAGCGACTTGCTCACGATCGCCGAGCTCGAGCTCACCAGCATGCCCGCGAGGAACAGCCCCTGCATCCCGTCCAGCCCGAGCCCGAGCGCCAGACCGCGGGACAGCGTGAAGACCAGCGCGGCCCCGATCGCCGTGGCGACCAGCAGCGCCAGCCCGAGCGACTTCAGCCGCCGCAGGCTCAGCTGCATGCCGATCGAAAACATCAAAAACACCAACCCGAGCTGCGCCAGCGTCTGGATGCGCTCCGTGTCCGTCACCAGCGACGCCGGCGGCGTGTACGGACCCACGATCAGTCCCGCGAGCAGGTAACCGACCACCTGCGACAGCCCGATGCGTTTGCAGCCCCAGCCGGCAAGGGCCGCCACGAAGACAACGATTCCCAGGTCGCGGATGAACTCGAGTCCGTTCATGGCCGCCAATCTTCCGAAATGTCGCCGCACCGCAAGGCCGCATCCCGCCCGCCACCGGCTTTTCTTTTGACTTCACCGACATGGGGCAAATTCTTGCGCCAGAATCACCTGCCCGCCCGACCCGCTCTCCAAATCGCGACCATGATCGGTAATCTCTTCGGCGTCCTCTCCAACGACATCGGCATCGATCTCGGCACCGCCAACACCCTCGTGTATGTGAAGGGCAAGGGCATCGTCCTCCTCGAGCCGTCCGTCGTCGCCATCGACGCCGCCTCGCGCCGCGTGCTCGCCGTGGGCGACGAAGCCAAGCGCATGCTCGGCCGCACCCCCGGCAACATCACCGCCATCCGCCCCATGAAGGACGGCGTCATCGCCGACTTCGACATCACCGAGGCCATGCTGCGCTACTTCATCAAGAAGGTGCAGAACAACTCGAAGATGATCCCGCCGCGCGTCGTCGTCGCGATCCCCTCCGGCATCACCGAGGTCGAGAAGCGCGCCGTCAAGGAGAGCGCCATCCACGCCGGCGCCCGCGAGGTCCTCCTGCTCGAGGAGCCCATGGCCTCCGCCATCGGCGTCGGCCTGCCCGTCGAGGAGCCCGCCGCCAACATGATCGTCGACATCGGCGGCGGCACCACCGAGGTCGCCATCATCTCCCTCGCCGGTATCGTATTTTCCAAGTCGATCCGCGTCGCCGGCGACGAGCTCGACCTCGCCATCATCAACTACATGAAGCGCGCCTACAACCTGCTCATCGGCGAGCGCACCGCGGAGGAGATCAAGATCAAGCTCGGCTCCGCCTACCCGCTCGACGACGAGATCACCCTCGAGGTCAAGGGCCGCGACTCCGTCGCCGGCCTCCCGAAGACCATCCACATCACCTCCCAGGAGATCCGCGAGGCCCTCGCCGACACCGTCGCCTCCATCGTCGACGCCGTGCGCAACGCCCTCGAGCGCTGCCCTCCGGAACTCTCCGCCGACCTCGTCGACCGCGGCTTCGTGCTCGCCGGCGGCGGTGCGCTCCTGCGCGGCATCGACCGCCTGCTCTCCGAACGCACCGGCCTGCCCGTGATCATCGCCGACGACCCGCTCAGCGCCGTGGCCAACGGCACCGGCGCCGTCCTCGAGGACCTCAGCTGGCTGCTCGGCCGGCTCACCGGCGAACGCAGCGGCTGAGCCGCCCCCGCCGCCCACCGGCGCATCCGGGATCTCAAATCTCACAGCCGAGATTCTCCGCCGCCGTGTCGCCCCTGCACTTCATCCGCCAGCGGCCCTTCGCCGTCCTCGGGATCGTCGGCCTGTTGTGGCTGCTCCTGCCCGTCGCCGCCAAACGGCTGGCGCGCGTGAGCCTCTTCGAGTTCGGCGCTCCGGCCGACTTCGCCGCCTCCTACGCGCGCGACCTCCAGCAGTTCTGGTCCCTGCGCACCCGCACCACCAACGAGCTGCTCCAGACCGCGCGCGACCTCGCCAACCTCAACGCCAGCTACGAAGCCCGCATCCAGGAAAACGAGACACTGCGCGAGGAGCTCCACCGGCTCCAGGACATCCTCCGCCTGCCCTCCAACCCCGAATACCGCACCGAGATCGCCCGCGTCGTGCGCCGCGACTTCTCCACCTGGTCGCAGCGGCTCGTCATCCGCAAGGGCCGCAACGCCGGCATTCCCGCCGGCGCCCCCGTGATCTTCAACGGCGGCGTCGTCGGCCGCGTCGCCGAGGTCTACGCCTACACCGCCGTCGTCGACCTCCTCAGCAGCCCGGCGCTGCGCCTCGCCGCCGCGGTCGACGGCGACTCGCGCCCCTTCAGCTTCCAGGGCGGGCCCAACCCGCCCTTCACCCAGGCCCGCGGCACGGTCGAGTTCGTCCCGCTCGATGTCTACGCCAGCCCCGAGACGCCCAAGCGCCTCGTCACCGCCGGCCTCGGCGGCGTCTTTCCCGCCGGCATCGTGATCGGCCACATCCAAAATCTGGAGCTCGACACGAACGGCCTGTTCAAGAGCGGCACCGTGCTGCTCGACCCGCGCCTCAACGAGCTCCACGAGGTCGCCGTGCTCGTGCCCCTGAACCCGGAGCAGCTGTAGCCCGATGGACCCGCGCTGGATCGTCATCGTGCTCGCCAACGGGCTGCTCGTCTTCCTCGGCGGCCAGCTCAACCACTACCTGGCGCACCTGCCGGTGTCCGTCTTTCTCCTCGGCCTCTTCCTCCCCGTCGCCGGTCTTCGGCTACGATTCCGACCCGCGCTGATCGCCGTCTTCCTCAGCGGCCTCGTCGCCGACGCCGCCCGCCCCGTCCCC
The DNA here is from genome assembly GCA_023269585.1 of Opitutaceae bacterium. Taxonomy (GTDB): domain Bacteria; phylum Verrucomicrobiota; class Verrucomicrobiia; order Opitutales; family Opitutaceae; genus CAJCBL01. The sequence continues at coordinate 11,712 of JAHFTC010000020.1, read as the reverse complement.
TTCGGCTCCTCCGCGCTGCTGCTGGCCCTGCTGCTCACCGTCTGGCACGCGATCCGTTCGCGCCTGCCGCGCGGCGGCGTCGCTCCCGCCATCATCGGGGCCCTCCTCGCCAACCTCGTGCTGTTCTTCGCGCAGCCGCTCCTGCTCGGCGGGGCAGTCGCCGGCTCCGCCACGCTCGGCCGCATCCTCGTCGACTTCGGCGCCTCGCAACTCGCCCTCGTCCTGCTCGGCCCGTGGTTCTTCGCGCTCCAGGAGCAGGCCTTGCTGCTCATGGGCGTGAACCTCGCCGAGGAGGCCCGCCAGCCCGGCGGCGCACTCTGACGGCCGCCGGCTGGAAACGGGGTCCAGGTCGATGGGTGGGAGCCGCGCCCTGCCTCGGACCGGCTCAATCCCTCGGATGAACCCGGGTCACTCCTGGGCCGGGGTGTCGAACTCGACCTCGATGCCGCCGATCCACTTCGCCACGAGATTGTAGACGAAACCGCCGAGCACGCCGCCGATGAAGCCGAAGAAGGCGTAGAGCACCGGCATCGCAATGGCCATCCCGATACCGAACCCGAGGCTGGCCGCCGCGCCGCCCGCCCCGCGCGCGCCGGCCGCCGCACCGATGAACGAGAACAGGACGAAGAACGGGGCGATCACGAGCGCGAGCAGCCCGTAGATGACGGCGAGCATCTTGCCGAGTTGGAGCGGGGCGATGGTTTTGAGGCGAGTCCGGGTGATCATGGTGTTGCTGGTGGTTGTTTCAGGATACAGGAAAGGGAGAAGTGGCGCCATCACCGGCCGGCCATCGCGGCGACGAAGACGCCGACCAGCATGAGACCGCCCGCGAGGAGAAGCGTCAGCGTCGAGAAGACCAGTCCCAGGATGCCGAACAGGCGTTTCCGCCCCCGCCGGCAGACGGAAACGATCCCGAGCGCGAGCGCCACCAGATCAGCGCCGAAGAGCGCGATCGCCGACAGGCCGATCGCCGTCTGCCCGGGATAGTTGCCGCCGCGGGCGCCATGCCGCTGGGCGAGAAGACCCGCCGCCACGAACACGGCGATCAGCAGGAATCCGACGATCAATGACAACGCGAACGAGGCGATGCCGAGGCGCGAGTGTTTTTCTTCCATGGTTTCAGCGGGTCACGCCCCGGCCCCATTCGGCAAAGGAGATCGCGGTGTTCTGACAATGCGGACACTTCTTCACAGGCGGAATGGCGGCGGGGTTTGCATGGCGCCCGGCCCCTCCGGGCGCCCGTGTCGCCTGCAGGTTAGGCGGCCGGCGCCGGCGCGCGCAAGCCGCCGGTGCGCAGCCCGGACGGAAACCTGCCTTCACCACTGAGCCGAGCCGCCAACCCCCACCCGCTTCATTCGCGTGGAGTCGTGCCCCTTCGCAGTTGAAGCGGATCGTGGCGGCTCAGTTCGAGCCGGGATCGCCGGACGAGGGGCCGGGGATGAAGAACCCGGACTTCCCCTCGTTTCCTCCGACTGCGGCCAGCTCGTGTTCGGCGACCTCGTCGGGGAGTTCCTCGAGCGGGGCGAAGCGCTCGGAGTTGAAGCCCAGCTCCTGCTGCCCCTTGTGGAGCGGATCCGGCGGGTTCACCAACTCCACCAACAGCAGGCCCACCGTGGCGGAGTCGCCCGCCTTCACGACCTTCTCGCGCCCGAGAAACACGTCGCGAATGGTGTACGTGATCCCCTTCACCGGAAGCTGCTTGTAGATCGCGCGCACCACCGCCGGGAAGCGGTCGTTGATGCAGACAACTTTCTGGCCCTTCATCATGGTGCGGGCACAGTCCGCAAGCTTCGCCCCAAGCTCAACCCGTTTTCGCGGCGTCCAGCGCTTCGGCCAAGGCCCCGATGATCTCCCCCACCGGCTCGAGTCCGACGGAGAGCCGCAGCAGTTCGGGGTTGATCCCGCCGCCCGCCAGCCGCGCGCGGCCCTCGGCGGTGGTCACGAGGTCGTAGTGCGCGAGATACATGAACGGGCAGAGCAGCGAATTCCGCAGGCCGAAACTCGGCCCTTTGGGCAGGCGCGCCCGATCGTACACGGAGGGAAAATGCCGGGCGTCGACCTCGAAGGTCACCATGCTGCCGACCGCGCCGGGCGTCCGCGCCACGCGCAGGAAATTCTCCCGCGACTCCGCCGCCAGCGCCCAATGCACCCGCCCGACCTCCGGCCGCGACGCGAGGAACTCGACCACCTGCGGCGTGGCGGCGTTGACCCGCGCCAGCACCGTGTCGACATCGCGGATCTCGCGCGCCAGCCGGGCCAGATCGCGGCGGTACAGCGGGGAGATCCCGGCGGCGAGCCCGGCGCGCAACGCGTCGGCGTCGCCACCACTCGGATTCACGGCGGCCGCCCCGGCGAGCAGGTCGCCCTCGGCCGCGGCGTATTTGGTCAGGCTGGCCAACGCAATGTCGGCATAGGGGAGCAGATCGACATTCCAGGGCGAGGCGATGCTGGCGTCGAGCAGCAGGTGCGCCCCGTGCGCGCGGGCGAGCGCCGCCAACGCGGGCACATCGCAGCACTGGACCAGCGGGTTGGTGGGCACCTCGGTGATGATGCCGGCCACCCGGCCGCGGTTCGCCTCGAGCACCGCACGCACCGCGTCGAGATCGTGGACCGCCAGGACCGTCACATGGTCGCCACCCGGCTCGGGCGTGAACTTCTGCAGGATCGCGATCGTGTCGAGATAGAGCCAGCCGAGCTGGATCCAGACCGTGCGGCCGCGCGGGGCCTGCACCGCTTTGACCGCCGAGAAGGCGGCGTGGGCCGCGTTCATGCCGTTGGCCGCGACAAAGATATCCTCGTCGCGCGCGCCGGTGAAGGCGCGGCGCAGCTCGCGTTTCACCGCGCCGAGCGCGTCGCCGGCGACCGCGTCCTCCGGCGCGGCCGCGGGCACCAGGCCGGCGGCCGCGAGCAGGTCCTCCGCCTGCCGGGAGGAAACAAACCCGCCGCAATGCTGCAGAAATGTCTTCGCGCGCGCGTTGCGCTCGGGCTCGCACGCAAACGTCACCCCGGAAAGCGCGCCCTCCAACACGACGCGGGCATCGCCGCCCATCCAACCGCGTAGTTGATGCGCGAGAACGGGCGAGTTCGCGAGCCACACCGCGCGGTCCGCCAGGCCCTGGCGTCGCGCAAACTCCTGCGTGAGCGTGCGGACAAACGGATGCACGACGAACCGCGGGTACCCCGTCGGCATCTGCCGCAGCACCGCCGGGTCCTTCTTCTCGTAGCCGATCAGATGCGCCAACGTCGGCAGACTCACCGACGTCGCGTGCGGGCGGTTCGGAATGGCATGACCAAGCGGGAGATGGCGGAGGCTGGACATCGCGGAACGCCGGCCAACAAGCGACGCCGGCCCGCGGACGCCAGCCAAATCGCAGGCGGCTCGCCGCCGCCCGCCCAACCCAGGCGACGCGAAAAATCGGATACTCGGGCATGTGCTACCGCCGCCAAGAAACGAGCGCCCCGCGCCACTGCGAGCACCTGCGGCCGACCACCCGCGGTGGCCGGCCTCGGCCCGCGCCCGCTCGACGCTCGGTCAACCAACCGCGTTTCAGAACAACGCCAGTTGCAGCGGCGACTCGCTGCCCTTGCGCCGCCGCCCGGCCGCCGCCAGCCGGCGCACATGGAAGACCAGCCGGGCGACCGTGCGACCGTCGGGACGGCGCACCGTCTGCGTGGTCGCCTCCGCATCGATCTCGATCGACCGACCCGGGGCGATTTCCGCCGGAACGGGTCCGACGGGGTCGCCATCCATTTGGAAGCGAAGGATCGACTCGGCGCCCTGTTCGTCGCGCACGCGCGCGGCGAAACAGATGACCTTGCGGCCCGAGGGGGTGTAGCGCGTTTCGGGAGCGAACGGAATCCAACCGGTGAAATGGCAGGTATTCATCGCACGATGGGGGTTGTTCCTTTATCGGCGGCGATCCGCCCGACTTGAGTCCCACAACGCCGCCAATGCCCATTTCGCTGCACCCCGCCCGCGCGCGCCCTTGCGGAACCTTGCGCCCGGGCCTGCACCACGCACGCTACCGGCACCGATCGCATGCGCTGGCTCCTCACTTTCGTCCCGCTGTTCTTCGCCTTCGAGCTGGCGCAGCTGGTGCTCTGCGAGCGCTACCTCGGCCTCAAGCAGATGGCGACCGGCCGGGATCCCCGCTCGTTGCCGATGAGCGAACGGCTCGCGTTCGCTTGGACGTCCGCGCTCTTCCTGTACTGGATCTGGATCGGCCTCCTGCTCGGCTCGCCCGTCGGGCGGCTGCAGGCGCTCGCGCTCTTCCTCATCAGCCTCGGCGGCTTCCTCTTCCGGCGCAACGCGCCGGCGCGCTGGGTGCTCGTCATCCTCACCTTCGAAGGAGCGTTGCGCATCGGCATGCTCGTCTCCCTCGCCGGTGTGTTTCTGCGCACCGCGTGAACCCCGCCCGTCCGCCCGAACAAACCAGCCGCCGCGCCGCGCCCCACTCCCCGGCTTTGGCCTTGCCGCCAGCCCCGGCTCTGAAGAATGGAGGCATCCCGGATTCGTTTGCCCCAACCACCGCGCGATGAACCACTCCTCCCCCCCTCGCCCCCCCAAGTGGCCCTACTTCCTCGGCGACGCGCTCCTGCTCGCGCTCGCCGGCGGCATCGGCCTGTCCGCCGCCACCCCGATTTCCCCGGTCGCCCTGTCCGTGGTCTTCGGCTGCGTCGCCCTCGGCTCGATCCTCGCGGCGCTGCCGTACCTGCTCGACTTCCTCGCCGACCAGCGCGCGGCGGAGGCGCTCCTGCAGCAGAAGCTCGAGACCCAGAACAACAAGCTCGCCCACGCCACCGAGACCCTCGCCGCCACCAGCAGCCAGCTCAAGGCCGCCCATGAGGCCGCCGCCCGCGCCGTCCATGCGGCGGATACACTGCCGTACCGCCTCCAGGAGAAGATCGCGGAGTTCACCAACCAGCTCCAGGAGCGCGACGACGAAGAGAAGGCGGCCATGGCCAAGGAGCTCGAGGCCCTGCGTGACGCCGAGGGCAAACGCCTCTCCGCCCTCGCCACCACCATCCAGACCGCCACCAGCGAATTCGCCACAATCGAGAAGGAGGCGCGCACCGCGCTCGAGAGCGCCCGCCGCGAGGCCGCCGAAGCCGCCCCAGCCGTGGCCGCCGCGCTCGGGGCCGCCGTCACCCGCGCCGAAGCCGCCCTCGGCGCCGCCACCGCGCGGGCCGAGCACTCACTGGACCAGACCGCCGAACGCACCCGCTCCGCCCTCGCCACTGTCGAGGAACGCGCCCGCGAGAGCCTCGCCGCCGCGGAATCGGTCGCCCAACGCCTGCTCGACCGCACCGCCGCCCTGCGCCAGCTCGAACAGGAGTTGGACAGCGCGCTTCAGCACAAGATCGACCAACTTCACACCGCCGCCCGGGCCGTCGAGGTCGCCGCCCGCACCGCCCGGCGCCCGCGCCTGGCCGCCGACGAGAAATCCGCCGACCCGGTCTCCACTACCGACACGCCCACTGAAGAGGCGCCCGGCACACCGACCGCCCTCCCGGTCATGCAGCTCACGGCGTTTCCCCGAAGCAAGCGGGACCTCCCCGCGGCGCGTCCAGCCGACGTCACCACTGATTCGCTACAGTCCGCCGACTCCGCCGGCCCGGTTGCCCCCGCCGCGAACCGCGACGAGACCCCCGCCGAGGCGCCGACGGTCGCCGCCGAGCCGCCCTCCAAGCGCGAGCCGCGCCGGAAGGCGTCCACGCGCAGCCTGGGAGAGGCCGTGCTCCCGGGTTTCGGCGAACCGGAGATCGTCTACGACGCCGAACCGGCCGCCCACTCCGCCCCGGTGAAGACCGCCGACGGCGCCACGCGCCTGCTCGTCACCGCCTACATCGGCATCGGCAACAAGGTTTTCCTGCGCGGCGAGGGCCCCGGCCTGAGCTGGGAAACGGGCGTGCCGATGGAGTTCGTCTCGATCGGCAAGTGGTCGTGGGGAACCCCCGACGCCGAGCTGCCGGTGAAGATCCAACTCTACAAGAACGACCAGCTCCCGGCCCAGGGCGAAGCCATCCACATCCCGCCCGGGCACCATGTCGAGGCCACGCCAGTCTTCCGCGAGCCCGATCCGTTCTGAGGCGTCTCGATGCCGACGAGAGTCGATGGACGAGCACCGAACCGTCGGTGGCCCAATTCGAATCGCTCGGCTGTTCCAGTTTCTCCTCGGTGATCTGGCTCTCGTCGCTCGACGACTGATCACCGTTTAGTCATCGCCGCGGCGCTCGCTTAAACGCGCGCCGCCACCGCGGCGACCGTCAGTGTGCGGCCTTCTCGCGGTTCCAGCCGCGGTGGCCGATGTCGAGCCACAGGTTGTAGAGCGCGACGAACGAGGGGAAGAGGTTCTGCAGGATGCCCACCGAGTCGTTCTTGCCCCAGATGAAATAGGCCAGGGTCATGAGGCTGCCGACCACGCTCATGTACCAGAACATTCGTGGCACCACGACCTTGCCGGCCCGCTTCGCCGCCCACCACTGCACAAACCAACGCCCGGCGAACATCGTTGCGCCGATGTAACCGACGAGCTTCCACGCCGTGATGGTGAGGTGGGCGCCGAAGAGCGAACCGCTGAACAGAACTTCGTTCATCCCTCGCACCTAGCAGCCCCACCCCGGGAAATCAGGCCAAATCCCCCTCCTCATGGTTTTTCTTCGCAGCGGACTGCCCGGTGCGGGCGCGTGATCGCGCCGGCGGCAGCCCGCGTATTCATTTCCCCTCAAAGCACTGGCGGCGCGCCCGGCGCCGCGGCCAGGCCCCGCCCGCCACCAACGACCAAAGCTCGACTCAGCCGCGGCGGTGCTTTTTCTGGCGGACACATGACGACAGAAACCCGCCGCTTCGCCCTCCTCGCCCTGTTGGTCGCGCTGGTTTGCACTCAACCGCTCGCCACCGCGGCCGACGTCCCCGTCAAGACGCCGCCCGCGCCGAAAACCGAGCAGGAACTGGCGGCCCGACCCGGACTCACAACCGCCGAGGTCGAGACCGCCACCACCAGGGCCGCCTCGCTCAAGCCGAAGATGACCGTTGCGCAGGTCGAGCGGCTCGTGGGCGGCCTCACTGTCGGCGGCAAAGGTGGTTCGCTCCAGGACATGCTCCACGCCCTCCCCCGCGCCCCCGGCATCGAATTGACCGCCACCAACGGCATCTGCCGCTTCGACTTTGTATCCGACGACAAGGGGCGTTTCCTCTTCAAGACCTGGGCCCTGCTCCCCGGCGCCGCGCCGAGCCGGTGACCCGGTGAACGGCCGCCCGTCACCAGTCGGCGGTGACTGGACCGCCCCCGCCGACCGACCACCGAACGTCATCCGATCTGGATATTCTTCGGCTACGCCGCGGCGCGAAGCCCGTCGAGTCTGCGCCGCACCCGCAGCGGCTCGGGCGCAAAGACGCAAATTCCCGTCCGACCGCGACAGCAATTTGCGTCCTCGCCGGACGGCGCCGAAGGGACGCGGGGAAGGATTCCGCGACTGAATAAGGGCGACCTTGAGCGCGCCGTGCCCCCTCCGCCGCCGTGCTCTCTGCTTCGCCGTGCTCTCTGCGATCCGCCCTCCGCGCCTCTGCAGGCCGGTCGTTCGAACCCCTGCGCGTCCGGCCCGACTCCCCTCGGTCCTGCCGTTTCCTGATTGCGTGAGCTCCGGATTCGCCGCGATCGCCCCGCGCTCCCTTCCTCGGATGCGGCGCGGCCCCACGGGGTTCTCGGCGGCGCGAACCTCGCACCTAGTCGAGACGGATGATGCCCCGCTTCACCGCGACCAGGATCGCCTGCGTGCGGTCGCTCACGCCGAGCTTCGCCAGGATGTTCTTGAGGTGCACCTTGATCGTGCCTTCGGCGACCTCGAGGGCGGCGCCGATTTCCTTGTTGCTGAAACCCTTCGCAACCAGCGCGAGCACCTCCAGCTCCCGGCTGGAGAGCTGGGAGATGACGCGACCGTTCATGCGCATCGCGATCTCGGGCGGCAGGTATTGTTCGCCGGCGTGCACGCTGCGGATCGCCTCAAGCAGCCGTTCGAGCGCCATCTCCTTCGCCACGAAACCGGAAGCTCCCGCCTTGAACGCCTGGTAGACTTCGTCGCCGCCGGCGTAGTTGCTGAAAACGAGAATGCGGACCGGCCCAAACTCCTCGCGCAACAGCTGGATCGTCTCGATCCCGTTCCGCTTCGGCATCCGAAGATCAAGTACGACGACGTCGGGCCGGTGAGCGCGGAACGCCTGGAGCGCCTCCTCGCCGTCCCCGGCCTCCGCGACGACCTTCATGTCGGGTTCGCCGCTCGCGGCGGTCGCGAGCCCCATGCGCATGACGATGTGGTCGTCCACGAGCAGGATGCGGATCTTCGCAGGTTTCGGAGGCGAGGTCATGAAACTGGAAAGCGGTTACGGAGTGGGCACGCCGATCCGGATGGTCGCGCCATGCCCGGGCGCGCTGACGATCTGCAGCTCGCCGTTGATCTTGTCGGCCCGGCCGCGCAGGCCGCGCAGGCCGAAGTGGCCGAGGTCCCGCGTCAGCACCTCCTGCGGCGTGAAACCGCGACCGTCGTCGGCCACCTGCAACGTCACGGCGTCGGCCGCATACTGCAGGGAGACGGTGACGCGGCTCGCCGCGCCATGGCGCACGGCGTTGGTGATCGCCTCCTGTGCGATGCGCAGGAGGTGATGGCGCTTGGAGGGCGAGAGCGGGCGGGGCGGGCCCTCCAGCACGAGCTCGATGCGGGGCGAGGTGGAGCCGATCAGGGCGGCCAGCTTGCGCAGCGCCTCGCCGAGATCCGCGTTCTCCAGCAACGGCGAGGCGAGATTCCACACCGCGTTCTGCACCTCGTGCCGCGTGAACGACACCATGTTGCGGGCGACGCTGAGGCGGGAACGCACGTCGTCCGCCAGGCTCGCAAGCTTCAGCGTGGCATCCAGCTGCAACATCAGGCCGCTCAGGCCCTGCTGGAGACTGTCGTGGATCTCCCCCGCCAGGCGGTCGCGCTCGGCGAGGGTGGCGGCGGTGCGCGTCTCCTCCTCCAGGCGCTGCATCGTCGTCCGCAGCTCCTCGGTCCGCTCCCGCACCATCTTCTCCAGCGCGAGATTCTGCGACCGGGTCCGCCGCACCGACCACTGGACGATCAGCACCATCAGGATCGCGCCGAGGCCGAGCGCGAGCACGGCGATGTACCACGAACGGTACCACGGCGGAGCGATGGTGAAGGCCACCGCCAACGCCTCCCCGGCCGGCCCGCGGGCGTTGGCGGGCCGCACCTGCAGCTGGTAGTCGCCCTCGCGCAGGTCCGGCAGCGTCAGCACCGAGCCGGCGCCCAGGATCGGCCGGCCGTTCATCCGGAATTCATACCCAGGCGAGCGCAGCGCGGTGTAGCCGCCGGCGAAGAACCGGAAGGTGAGGCTGTTCTGCGCATACGGCAGTCGCAGACCGCCGCCGGCGGCGTGCATCGCGTCGGAGAGGTCCCGCCCGGAGCGCGCGTCGATCACCGAGACCAGGCGCGGCTGGATCGCCGGCGGCTCGAACCCGGACGCGCGCCGCCGGTTGTAGTGATAAAGCGAGTATCCAGCGGACACCCAGATGTCGTCCCAGCCGAGCACCCAGACAAACGGCACCCGGTCCCGGATGCCGTCGAGCGCGGCACCGTCGAAGCGATAGCCGCCGCCATCCGGTTCGATCTTGAGCGCCCCCTGATCGTGAGACGCCCAATACGTGCCCGTGCCGTCCTGCCGGATCCGGGAGATCCAGGCGGGCGCCGCGTCGAAGAGGCGTTGCAGCGGCGAGGCGGCGACGAGCGTTTCCGTCGGCTCATCGAAGAAGAGTCGCCCCCTCGGCGCGCCGCAGAGCACCGCCGTGTCGCCCACGACGCTGACATGGATCCACGTCGCCTCGGCCCAGGGGAATTGATCGAAGACCCGCACGTTCACCTTCCCGTCCCGCAGCCCCACCCGGGCCGCGCGGTTCGGGCCCAGCTCGATCCAGGCGGAGGTCCGGGCCGTGTGGACCAGCGTGGGATAGCCGATCCCCGGGACGCGCGGCGTGAATTCGGCCCAGCGCCCGTCCACCCGGCGCAGGGCGGTGATCTCGGCGGCGCCGATCACGTAACAAAGCTCCGGATTCACCATCACCAGCCGGTCGGCGTTGATGCCGGACAGGATCGGGACGAAGCGCCCGTCCGGCTCCCGGGCGAAGATGCCATAGGCGTTGGCCACGAGCAGCTGGTCCCCCTGTGCGGCAATGCCCCAGACGCCGTTTTCCGGCTGGCCGGCGACCAGATGGAACCCTTCGTCCGCCCGCGCGGGGTCGGGGTTGCTCTCGTAGAGCAGACCGTTGGAGGCGATCACGATCCGACCGCGCCAAGGCACCAATTGCGGCCAGCGGATCGGCACGCCCAAACGCTGGTCCACCACTTCCACCGGAAGGTTGTACAGGATCTTCTCCACCGCGAGGCCGGTCGCGATCCACAGCACTCCCGCTTCGCGCGCCGCCAGCCCGGCGACCTGCCGGTATTCCGCGCTCGTGAGCGCGGTGAGCACCTCGCCCTGCTCGGACAGGATGAAAACCCCTCGGCCCTCGATCGCTAGGGCGAGCCCGCCATCGGGCAGGCGCACGAGGTCGGACACCCGGCTGCGTGCGTGCTCGCCGAGCTGATGCGACCACGGTGTCAGGCGCTGCCCGTCGAAGAGCAGCAGTTGCCGGCCGGCGGTGGCGATCAGGAGGCGGCCGTTGCTCAGTTCCGCCGCCCGCTCGACGATCACGCCGTCCAGGTCCCGGCCCCGCAACGGTTGCAGCGCCCCGCCGGCGAGATCGATGCGCTGGATACCATCGGTGAGCGACGACACGAACACCTCGCCCCGCACCGAGAACACACGCGAGACCTGGGGCAGGGGGAAGAAGCGATGCTCGTCGGTCGCGCGATCCCAGTAGGCCACGCCGTTCCAGCCGGAGAAAAACACCCCGGCGGCGCCGGGCAGGATCTCCTCGAAATTGGTGAACTGCACCCACCCCGGACTCGCGCCGGGCACGACCGACCGCGGCCGCAGCCTGCCTTCGGGCGTGCGTTCGGCGGTGCCCCACGAACCCTGTCCGCAGTAGTAGGTGGTGCCGCCGATCTCCCGCATGAACAACGCCGTCGGCGTGTGGCTCGGGCCATTGTCCGCGATGTCGATCCACGAAGCATCGTTGAGCACGTGGATGGAACCGTCGCTCACGACCGCGATCCGCCCCAACCCATCGAACGCGAGTCGGGCCCCTCGCGAGACGGTGCCGATCTCCGGAAGAGAATAGACCCGGTTCGGCGGCAAGCCACGGACCTCCGGATCCTGGGCCCAGCCCGGCGTCGTCCCCTCCAACGCCCCCCCGGAGGCCGGCAGCGCCGACGGGACCGCCGCGACGCGGACAACCACCACCGCAACTGCGGCCAGGAACACGCCGCGACGCAAAATCGACCGAAAGGGGACTGTGCAAGCCTTGGGCATGGGGGCACCGGGGTGCCCGCCAACGTGCGGTCCCCGCCCTTGAGGTAAAGCCGTTTCCCCGCTCGGAACAGCGCTGCAGCAAGGCGCTAAGGCCCCGCCCCGAGCGGCGATACCTCCCTGGTGGTAGCACCGGTACGACCATCGCCTCATTGTCGGCGCAGCCCCAATCAGAAAACTCCTCATCGGCGCCGGCCGTGTGCCCCACACGCACGGCCGGCGCCGATAAGCGAAGGTGCTCCCGCCCCCAC
>JAHFTC010000110.1 GCA_023269585.1 Opitutaceae bacterium | reverse complement strand
ACGGCGAGGTGCTCGACACCAACTTCAACACCTACGCGCTGCCGCTGTTCTCGTGGCAGCCGAAGATCGAGACGGTCATCCTGCCCGCCGACGATTCGCCCCCGCAGGGCGGCGGCGAGCCCGCCATCATCATCATGGGCGCGGTCATCGCCAACGCCGTGCACGACGCCATCGGCGCGCGCATGACCGCCATGCCGTTGACGCCCGCCCGGGTGAAAGCCGCGTTGGCGGCCAAAAACGCAACCGCCTGACCCCGCCCGCACCGCCCGCAGCATTAATCGCGGGCGAGACTACGCCCTCCGGCCCGGAACCGATTGACCCGTTCTGGCCCGCAACTGCACGGTTCGCCCCCTCGGACCGCAACCCTACCTCATCCCCATGCTGTTCTCCCCCGAACTCCGCACCGCCCTCCTCGCCACAACCGCTTCGGTCGCCGTCGCCAGTCGCGCCTTCGCCGCCGAACCCGCCCGCGCGCCGCTCGATCGCGCCACGCTCGACGACTCGATCCGCCAGCACCGCATGGGCACCCTCGTCGTCACCGGAGCACCGGGCGCGGCCGTCGTGGTCGAGCAACTCCGTCATGAATTCTGGTTCGGCGCCGCCCTCGCCAACCAGGCCTTCGACGGCACGATGCCCGCCGCCGACGCCACACGCTACAAGCAGGTGTTCCTCGAGAACTTCAATTCCGCGGTCACCGAGAACGCGCTGAAGTGGCTCAGCATGGAGCAGGAGCGCGGCAAAGTGAAGTACGCCACCGTCGACGCGATCCTCGCCTGGACCGATTCCCACCGGATTCCCCTGCGCGGCCACAACATCTACTGGGGCTCCTCTCAATGGGTACAGCCGTGGCTCAAGCAGCTCGACGACGCCACCCTGCGCGCGACGCTCCAAGCGCGCGGCGAGGACATCGGCCGTCGCTACCGCGGACGCTTCGCGGAGTACGATTTCAACAACGAGATGATCCACGGCGATTTCTACGCCGACCGCCTCGGCACCGGGATCCGCGTCGACATGGCCCTTTGGGTGAAGACGCAGGACCCGCAGGCCAAACTCTACGCCAACGACTACGATATCCTCACCGGCAAACGGCTCACCGACTACATGGCGCACCTCCGCGAACTCCTTGCGGCGGGCGTGCCGATCGAGGGCATCGGCGTGCAGGGGGCACCTCCACGGCGACAGCTTCAACCCCGCCGACGTGCAGCACGCACTCGACGCACTCGCAACACTCGCCCTGCCCATCCGCGTAACCGAGTTCAACTTTCCCGGCCAGCGCTCGAAGTTCATGGACCATCCCGAGCTGCCGATCACCGACGCGGAGGAGGCCGCGAAGGCCCAGGCCACGGTCGACTACTACCGCATCTGTTTCGCGCACCCCTCTGTCACCGGAATTCTGATGTGGGGCTTCTGGGAGGGAGCGAACTGGATTCCGCAGTCGTCGCTCTTCAAACGCGACTGGACGCCGACGCCCGCCGGTCTCGCCTACCACGATCTCATCTACCGCGAATGGTGGACCCGCTGGAACGGCCAGGTTGGCGCCGACGGCCGCGTCGCCGTCCCCGCCTTTTTCGGAACCCACCAAGTGACGATCGGCGGACAGGCCGTCACGGTCGAACTGCGCAAGCAGGACGGCACGGCCACGGTGGCTGCGCCATAAGGACGGCGCCGGACAAACGGGTCCATGGCGGCAGTTGAGCGTCCCCCGAAAGCGAACGGCCGGGCCCCTCAGCGAGGCCCGGCCGTGAATGCTCAGCGATCCGCCGTTGGGATCAGATCGCGGCGTCGCCGCGCTCGTCGGTGCGGATGCGGATGATGTCCTCGACGGGCGAGACGAAGATCTTGCCATCGCCAATCTTGCCGGTCTTGGCGGCGGCCACGATCGCGTCGACCACCTGGCCGACAAGGGCGTCGCCCACGGCGATCTCGAGTTTCACCTTCGGCAGGAAGTCGACGGTGTATTCGCTGCCGCGGTAGATCTCGGTATGGCCCTTCTGGCGACCGAAGCCCTTGACCTCGGTGACGGTCATGCCTTCGACGCCGATGGCGGCCAGGGCGTCCTTCACTTCCTCGAGTTTGAAGGGCTTGATGATAGCTGTGACGAGTTTCATGGATTGGATGGGTCAGCCGTGCGGGTTGGCGGTGCTCAGTAGATGTAGCCCTCTTCGCCGTGTTCGGCGAGGTCGAGGCCTTGACGCTCGACATCCGGCGTGGCGCGCAGGCCGATGGTGGCCTTGATCAGGTAGGCGATCACGATGGTGCCGAGGACCGACATCACGATCGTGAGGCCCATGGCCTTGAGCTGTTCGATCCAGAGGCCGCCTTCGGTGACCAGACCGGCGAGCCCGTTCTTGGTGGCGTAGGCGCCGGTAAGGTTGGAGTTGACGTCGGCCGTGGCCAGGAAGCCGGTCACGAGCGCGCCCATGGTGCCGCCCACGGCGTGCACGCCGAAGGTGTCGAGGGCGTCGTCGTACTTGAGCCAGCCCTTGAGCTTGGTGCAGGCGACGTAGGGAACCGCACCCGCGAGCAGGCCGATGAGCACCGCACCGGAGACATCGGTGAAGCCGGCGGCCGGAGTGATGACGACCAAGCCCGCGACGGCGCCGGAGCAGAAGCCGAGGATCGAGGGGTGCCCGCGGGTGAGCCATTCAAGCATCGGCCACACGAAGGCGGCCACGGCGGCGGCCACGGTCGTGGTCATGAACGCGTTGGCGGCCACACCATCGGCCGCGAGGGCCGAGCCGGCGTTGAAGCCGTACCAACCCACCCAGAGGATGCCCGTGCCGACCATGCAGAGCACCATGCTGTGCGGGGCCATCTTTTCCTTCAGGAAGCCGAGGCGCGGCCCGAGGATGAGGCAGAGGATGAGGGCGGACCAGCCCGAAGACATGTGCACCACGGTGCCGCCGGCGAAGTCGATGGCGCGGATGGCGGCGTCGCCGTTCCATACACCATTCATGCTGCCCGTGACACCCCAGACCATGTGGGCGAGCGGGAAGTAGATGAAGATCATCCAGAGCGTGACGAAGGCGAGGATGGCGGAAAACTTCATGCGCTCGGCGATCGCCCCGACGATCAGCGCCGGAGTGATGATCGCGAACATCATTTGGTACATCGCGAACACGTTCTGCGAAACCCAGTACGAGTAGTCGGTGTTGGGTGCCGAGGTGACACCCTTCAAGAAGAAGAATTCGCTGCCCCCGAGGAAATGCCCGAGGAAGCTGCCGCTCTCCGTGAAGCTCTTGCCGAACACGAAGCTATACCCGAAGGCCCACCACAGCAGCGTGACCAGACCCGCGATACCGAGACATTGCGCGAGGACCGAAAGCACGTTCTTGCTGCGGACCAAACCACCGTAGAACAACGCCAGCCCGGGTAGCGTCATGAACAGCACCAGAGCGGTGCTGGTCATCATCCAGCCGTTGTGACCGGGACCGGGGACACCAGCGAGGGCTTTGCCGGGGTCGGTGTTGTTGACGTAGGCCTCGAGGGCGGCGATGCGCTCCTCCGGAGAGGGCGTCGCGGGAACGTCGGCAGCTAGGGCGCACCACGAGGTGGCGGCCAAGGCCAAACCGAGCAGAACAGTACGTGGAGAGAAGAGTGTGCTGAGCATAGTCGGGGTCGCATGAGCAATACCGATGCCAGCAACCGCGACCCACCGGCGTTTCCGACAATTCCGTCGGAGAATAGCCAGCGCACCGGACAACTGGGCGTTTTTTGCCACGAGACGGCGAAACCAAGGAAAGAAAAGCGGCCACCTGCGGCGTCTCCCCCAGCTCACCAGGGCCGGTTCGGGACGGTCACTGCATGGGCCCCAATGGCGGATCCCACCTTCAAAAACGCGCAGCGGGTACGATTAGAGAATTAAATTCATACATGAACGATCAATAAGTATTACTGATTGACCCGCACCCCGGCCAATCGCACCATCGGCTCGCTTCCTTCGCACTAATGAAAGCCTCCAACTTCCTCACTCCCGCGATTGTATACGCGCTTGCGATCGGCATCTCCTTTGCCGTCGCCGCCATGATCAAGCTGATCGACCGCTCCTTGCAGGCGGCCCGATCCAAGAAGAGCTGATTCACCCTCCCAACGTTCCGCGAAACCTCTGAGACCACGGGGGCAGTCATGCCGCGCCTAATCGAACTCTTTCAAGGTATCGATACCCTCGCGCAGTCCGACCCCTGGGTGATCGTCACCCGGCTCGGACTGATCCTGCTCGGCATCGCTTTGGTTTTCCTGGGCCGCAAAGGAATCCTTGAGCCCTTGCTGATGATCCCAATGGGCTTCGGCATGGCAGTCGTGAATGCCGGCGTCCTCTTCATGGATCCGGTCACAGCCGGACAAATCGTCGCGGGCACGCCCGACCTCGCGGCCCAGCAGCAAATTGTCGCGACCGCCAACGCCGGCCAGATGCACGGTAATCTCCTGCTTGCCCCGCTGGTCGAGAAGCCGGCGGAGCTCATGAATGTCCTGCAGATCGAGTGTTTCCAACCCATCTATACCTTCGCGTTCAGCAACGGCCTGATCGCCTGCTTCGTGTTCATGGGCATCGGCGTGCTGCTCGACGTCGGCTACGTGATGTCGCGCCCGTTCGAGAGCATGTTCCTGGCCCTGGCCGCCGAACTGGGCACCATCGCGACTTTTCCGGCCGCCATGGCTTTGGGGCTGACACCGAGCGAATCAGCCGCCGTGTCCCTCATTGGTGGCGCCGACGGTCCCATGGTGCTTTTCGCTTCCCTCAAACTCGCGCCGGAGTTGTTCGTCCCGATCACCGTCGTGGCCTACCTTTATCTCGGCCTCACCTACGGCGGTTATCCCTTCCTCGTCAAAGCGCTGGTTCCCAAGTCGATTCGCATGCTCCCGATGCGGAGCACCAAGGTACGCACCGTCAGCAGCAGTGCCAAACTGGCCTTCGCACTCATCACCTGCACCGTGCTCTGTCTGCTCTTCCCTGTCGCCGCACCGCTCTTCCTCTCCCTCTTCCTCGGGGTGGCCGTACGCGAATCCGGCCTCAAGGATTTTGAGACCCTCCTCAGCGGACCACTGCTTTACGGGTCCACGTTCTTCCTCGGCCTCCTGCTCGGCATCCTCTGCGATGCGAGCACGCTCCTCCAACCGATCATCTTCAAGCTGCTCATGCTCGGTATCCTGGCGCTCTTCCTCTCCGCGGTGGGCGGCATCATGGGCGGCTACGTGCTCTATTTCCTCTCCGGCAAGAAATACAACCCCGTCGTCGGCATCGCCGGTGTCAGTTGCGTGCCGACCACCGCGAAGGTCGCCCAAAAAATCGTGAGCGCAGATGCACCCCATGTGATCATCATGCCGCAGGCGCTCGGCGCCAACATCTGCGGCGTCATCACCACCGCCGTGATCTGCGGCATCTACGTGACGATGATTCCGCTGATCAAATAGCCCGAGATCCTCAGCCCGCGACACACCACGTCGCGGGCTTTTTGTTGCCCGCCCCGGCACTCCGTCGTCCTCTCTGCCTTTTCCGTCCTCGTCCGCCCGCTCCCTCACCATGACTGCCCTTCTCGCCACCACGCCAACCGTGTCGATCCCGCTTCCTTGGGTCGCCCCCTTCGCCCTCCTGCTACTCCTGATCGCCACGATGCCGCTCACTCCGCACCGGGTGAAGCACCTCTGGGAGAAGTACTATCCGGCGGTCTCCATCGCCCTCGGCTTGGTCGTCGCCGCCTACTACTTCCTTCAGGTGCCGCACGGCGGCCACCAGGTTCTCGTCACGATGGAGGAGTACTTCGCCTTCATCGTTCTCATCGGTTCGCTCTTCGTCGTCGCGGGCAACATCCACATCAGGATCCGCGGTGAAGCACGCCCGGTCGGCAACGTGGTCTTCCTTCTCATTGGCGCCCTGCTGGCCAACTTGATCGGCACCACCGGCGCCTCGATGGTCCTCATCCGCCCTTGGATCCGGATGAACAAATATCGCATCACCGCCTTCCACATCGTCTTCTTCATTTTTGTGGTCTCGAACATCGGTGGAGCCCTCACCCCGATCGGCGATCCGCCGCTCTTTCTCGGTTACCTCCACGGCGTGCCTTTCTTCTGGCTGCTCGAGCATGCCATGCTCCCCTGGTTGCTCACCCTCGGCCTCGTGCTCGCGATCTTCTTCGTCCTCGACTGGCGCAACTTCCATCGCGCGCCCAAGCCCGTTCGCGAGAAAGAAACCGCCCGCGAACCTGCCGTCAGCGTCGAGGGGCTGAGCAATCTGCTCTTCCTGCTCGTCATCGTCGGCGCCGTCTTCCTGCCCGAGAAGTTCTTCATCCGCCAGATCGCCATGCTCGGCGCCGCCGTGGGCGCGATGCTGACAACCCGCAAAACCATCCGCGACGCCAACGAGTTCTCCTTCGGCCCCATCAAGGAGGTCGGCTTCCTCTTCGTCGGCATCTTCGCGACCATGATGCCCGCCCTCGATTACCTCAAAGAGCACGGACGAGAGCTCGGCTTCGAAAAGCCGCTGCAATACTACGTGGCCACCGGCAGCCTTTCGGCCGTGCTCGATAACGCCCCCACCTACCTGAATTTTCTCACGTTGGCCGAGACATCCATCATCCCTGCAGACGTCCAGACCCACGCCGCCACCGTCTTCGCGGCCGGGCGCAACGGCGAGCAAGAGGATCTGGTCCCGTGGTTGCTCGATCCGGCCAGCAAAGCCAACGGATTCCCCGCCTCGCTTTTCGTCATCGCCGTCAGCCTGGGCTCCGTCTTCTTCGGCGCGATGACCTACATCGGCAACGGGCCCAACTTCATGGTGAAGTCCATCGCCGACAGCGCCAAAGTCCACACGCCTTCGTTCTTTGGCTACCTCTTCAAGTTCAGCCTGCCCTTACTGCTCCCAGTGCTCCTGCTCACGGGTTGGATCTTCCTCTGATCGACCGCCCACCCCGCCGCCCCCTTCAAGCCGCACCGTACCCAGGGTGCGGCTTTTTCGTGCCCACACCGTCCCCCTCCCGGGCTTCGTCCGTTGCGAAAGAAACGTTCTCCCGCGCCCCGGAGCCCCCCGCCTCCGCACGGGGCTGCCGCAGCCTCTCGTTCGTGAGCACGGAATCCACGCTCCGGCGACCCGGATTTTCCCCGACACACCGCCTTGGAAAACCCGGCTCTCCCCTTGACTCAAAGAGCCCCCCCCCTACCCTCGGCCGCCTTTTGTTCGGCATGGCCCACGATCTCAAAGACACCCTGAACCTGCCCAAGACCGATTTCCCCATGCGAGCCAATCTCGTGGGGCGCGAACCGCAGCGGGTGTCGCACTGGGAGAAACTCGACCTCTATTCCCGCCTGCAGGCCCGGAACGCCGCCGGCACGCCCTTCGTCCTCCACGACGGCCCGCCCTTCGCCAATGGCGACGTCCACATCGGCACCGCCCTGAACAAGACGCTCAAGGACATCACGCTGCGCTACCGCTCCATGCGCGGCTGCCGCACGCCGTATGTGCCCGGCTGGGACTGCCACGGCCTGCCGATCGAGCAGAAGGTCTCGCGCGAGATCCAGGCGAAGAAGGAAACCCTCACCACCGCCGAACTGCGCCAGCGCTGCGACGCCTTTTCCGAGGGCTGGATCGCCACCCAGACCAAGCAGTTCAAACGCCTCGGCGTCCTCGCGGACTGGAAAAACGAGTACAAGACGAAGGCCCCCGCCTTCGAGGCCGACATCCTCCGCACCTTCGCGGGCTTCGTCGAACAGGGCCTCGTCTACCGCAGCAAG
Organism: Opitutaceae bacterium; assembly: GCA_023269585.1. Taxonomy (GTDB): domain Bacteria; phylum Verrucomicrobiota; class Verrucomicrobiia; order Opitutales; family Opitutaceae; genus CAJCBL01. The sequence goes on along the minus strand of JAHFTC010000110.1, from coordinate 6,101 downwards.
AAGCCCGTCTATTGGTCCATCCCGTTCGAGACCGCGCTCGCCGAGGCGGAGATCGAGTACAAGGACCACCGCAGCATTTCCGTCTGGGTGCGCTTCGCGCTCCCCGCCGCCGCGTGCGCCAAGTTCGGCCTGCCCGCCGGCGTGCCCGCCAGCGTCGTCATCTGGACGACCACCCCGTGGACGCTCCCGGCCAACCTCGCCATCGCTGTCCACCCCGAGCTCGACTACGCGTTCGCCCAACACGGCTCCGAGATCTTCCTGGTCGCCGCGGCCATGCTCGAAAAGTTCGCCGCCGACTGCGGCCTCGAGGGCCCGCTCGACGTGCTGTGCTCCGTGCGCGGCGCCGCGCTGGAACACGTCCAGCCCCGCCACCCCTTCATCGATCGCGCCTCGCCGATCGTGCTCGCCGACTACGTCACGACCGAGAGCGGCACCGGCTGCGTCCACACCGCCCCCGGCCACGGCCAGGACGACTACCAGACCGGCCTGCGCTACAAGCTCGAGATCTACTGCCCCGTCGGCGACAACGGCTGCTACGTCGACGACGGCCGCGTGCCCGCCGACCTCGTCGGCCTCTCCACCCTCGAGACGGTCGAGATGCTGGAGAAGAAGCGCACCTCGCCCGCCAATTTCAACGTCGTCAAGAAGCTCGAGGCGCTCGGCGCCCTCGTGAAGTCCAAGAATCTCGAGCACAGCTACCCGCACTGCTGGCGCTCGAAGACGCCGATCATCTTCCGCGCTGTCGACCAGTGGTTCGTCTCGCTCGACAAGGCCATGCACTCCGGCGCCTCCGCGCGCACCAAGGCCCTCGTCGAGGTCGGCCAAGTGAAGTGGGTGCCCGACTCCGGCGAGAAGCGCATCCGCGGCGCCGTCGAGGCCCGGCCCGACTGGTGTATCAGCCGCCAGCGCACCTGGGGCGTGCCGATCCCCGCCTTCTACGACGCGCAAAAGCACGCCTTCCTCGACGCCGGCGTCATCCGTGCCGTCGCCGCCAAGATCGCCGAGCAGGGCTCCAACTTCTGGTACGACGCCACGGCCGCCCAGCTGCTCGAGGGCGTCGCCCTCCCCGCCGGCTGGCCCACGCCCGACCAGCTCACCTGCGGCCGCGACACCCTCGACGTCTGGATCGACTCCGGTTCGTCGCACGCCGCCGTGCTCAAGCGCCAGCAGGGCGCCACCCAGTGGCCCGCCGATCTGTATCTGGAAGGCAGCGACCAGCACCGCGGCTGGTTCCAGTCCTCGCTCTGGACCGGCGTCATCGCCCACGGCGGTGCGCCCTACAAGACCGTGCTCACCCACGGCTTCATCGTCGGCAAGGACGGCAAGAAGATCTCCAAGTCCGGCCAGTACGAGAAACCGCCGACTTCCGACAACTACATCGCGCAGTACGGCGCCGACGTGATCCGCCTCTGGATCGCCTCGCAGGACTTCACCGAGGACATCCGCGTCTCCGACCTCGGCCCCGACCTCAAGAACCCGTCGAGCATCCTCAACGTCGTCGGCGAGGCCTACCGGCTCCTGCGCAACACGCTGCGTTACCAGCTCTCCTGCCTCTACGACTTCGATCCCGCGCAGCACTCCGTCCCCGTCGGGCAGCTCGACGCGATCGACCGCTGGGCCCTGCACCAGACCGCCGAGCTGGTCGACGCCGCCACCGCCGCCTTCGAGGCCTACGAGTATCACCGCGTATACCAGCTCGTGAACCAGTTCTGCTCGGTCACGCTGTCCGCGACGTACCACGACATCCTCAAGGACCGCCTCTACACGTTCCCGGCCGGCTCGACCCAGCGCCGCAGCTCGCAGACGGCCATTCACGCGATGTTCTCCGCCCTCGTGCGCGTTGTGGCCCCGGTCACGACGTTCACCGCCGACGAGGCCTGGAGCTTCGGGGTCCACAAGGCCGAATACGCCGACGACTCGATCCACCTCCAACGCTGGCCCGAGGTGCCCTCCGCGTGGCGCGCCCCCGAGCTCGCCGCTGAGTTCGACCAGCTCATCGCCTTCCGCGCGAAGGTGAACGAAAAGCTCGAGGCGCTCCGCCAGTCCGGCGAGATCGGCAAAGGCCTCGATGCCGCGGTGCAGCTCACCGGCGGCGCGGACGATTCGTTCTTCGCGCTCCTCACCCGCCACCGCGACAGCCTCGCCGAACTCTTCATCGTCTCGCGCGTCGAGCTCGTGACCGGCTCCGGCCCCGTCTCGATCGTCGCCACCGTCGCCGGTGGCGAACGCTGCCCGCGCTGCTGGCGCTGGCTCCCCGCTCTCGTACCCACCCCCGCCCATGGCGCCGCGTGCCCCCGCTGCGCCGAGGCGTTGCCGCACTAAACCATCACACAGTTCCGCTTTCTTACTGCGTTATGCCCAACTCCAAGAAGTCCAAGCCCGCCCCGGCTAAGAAGCACCCCGCTCCGAAGCCCGCCGCCAAGCCCGCTCCCGCCAAGAAGCCGGCAGCGCAGCCGAAACCAGTTTCCCACCACAAGCCCGCCCCGGCTAAGTCCGCCAAACCCGCCAAGCCCGCCCCAGCGAAGCACCACCCGCCCAAAGCGCACGTGCCCACCTCCCATTCCCACAAGCCCGCCGGCAAACCGGCGCACAAATCCGAGCCGGTGAAAAAAGCCGCGCCCGCGAAACCCGCCGCACCCATCAAACCCGTCGAGCCCGCGAAGCCCGTCGCCAAGATCGTGGCCGAACCCGCCAAGCCCGCCAAACCCGCGGCCAAGGCCCCGGCCAAGCCCACCGCCCCCACCGCCAAGCCCGCCGTCGCCGAAAAACTGGCACCGGCCGCCAAGCCCGTGACCAAGGCCGCCGCGACCAAGGCCGCCGCCAAGGCCGACGCCCTCCGGGCCCGCATCCTCGAGCGCCGCTCCGCCAAGCCCATCGCCTTCACCCTCGACGAGGTCCGCGAGATCGCGAAGGTCAATGTCGCCCACGCCGACGCCAAGCACAGCGCCGAAGCCCGGCAGACCAACGGCAAGCAACGCACGCCCGCCGAGGAGCTCGAAGCCAAGCTCAAGAAGGCCGCCCAGCCCCACCATGTGAAGCCGGCCAGCCTCGCCGACATCCTCGGCTACAACCCCGCCAAGCAGGCCGCGCCCACCACCCTCTCGCTCGACGAGGTCGATTCCAAGTTGCACCGCTACTACAAGCTCCTCATCGAGCTGCGCGAACACGTTGCCACCGGCCTCGACACCCACACCGAGCAGACCCTCAAACGCTCCGCCAAGGACGACGCCGGCGACCTCTCCGGCTACGCCCAACACATGGCCGACGCCGGCACGGATACCTTCGACCGCGACTTCGCCCTTTCCCTCGTCTCCAACGAGCAGGAGGCCCTCGCCGAGATCGAAGCCGCCATCCAGCGCATCAAGAGCGGCACCTACGGCGTCTGCGAACTCACCGGCAAGCCGATCAACAAGGAACGCCTCCTCGCCGTACCGTTCGCCCGCTTCTCCGTCGAGAGCCAGGCGGAGGTCGAGAAGACCAGGCGTCGCTCCGCCTCCCGTGCCGGCCTCTTCGGCGAAGGCGAGGAAGGCGGCAAGATGGAGGACGACGGCGGCGGCGACGAGTGAGCCCGCTCGCCCCACGCCTCGCCCGCTATCGCCTGCTCGTCGGTCTCGCCGCCGGGGTGTTCGCGCTCGACCAAGTGTCGAAACTTTGGATCGAAGCGACCCTCCCCTTCAACACCTACGGAGCGCCCGGCCACATCGAGATCGTGGCGGGCTTCTTCAACCTCGTGCACGTGGGCAACACCGGCGCCGCCTGGAGCATCCTCGCCGGCCAAAGCCTCCTGCTGGCCCTCCTCGCCCCGGTGGCGCTCGTCGCGATCTTCCTCGCCCGGCGCCACCTCGGCCTCGCCCTGCGCCCCGTCCAGCTCGCCTTCGGCCTGCTTTGCGGCGGCATCCTCGGCAACTTCCTCGACCGGATTCGCCTCGGCCACGTCGTCGACTTCCTCGACTTCCATTTCGGCAGCTACATCTACCCGACGTTCAACGTCGCCGATTCCGCCATCGTCTGCGGCGTCGTCCTCTACGCGTTCCTCTCCCTGCGTAATCCGCCGCCCGGCGAACCCGCGCAGCGCGGCTGACCGCGCGCACCGCCGCGGCTCGCCCCCGGCGGATCGGTCTCCGACCGGTCGCCCCCCCCCCCCGAACCGCGCCGCAGCCCCGACCCCGTATCCGCTGTTCCCCGTCGCGAACCGACCCAAGCCCATCGCCCCACGGCCCTTCCGTCATCCCTCTGCAACCTCGCCAGCCTTCCCCGCAAAACCGTTTACCTTCACGACCGTGAAGGTAAACGGTTTTACGCGGACATCGTCCCGCCTCACTCCGCGAACAACGGCACCGCCGCCCACTGCGCGCCGGAGAACAGCCCGCGGTCGCTGAGCTTCAAGTCGGGAATCACCAGCAGCGCCATGAACGACAGCGTCATGAACGGCGCCGCCAGCGGGCTGCCCAGCGCCTTCGCCGCCGCATCGATCTCCGTGTAGGCCGCCGCCACCGCACGCCCCTCGCCCTCCGCCATCAACCCGGCGATCGGCAACGGCAGCACGCGGGCCGCGCCCACGCCCACCGCCGCCAGCCCGCCCCGGTGCGCGATCACGAGGTTCACCGCCGCCGCCAGCGCTTCGTCGTCGGCCCCCACGGCCACGATGTTGTGCGAATCGTGCGCGACCGACGACGCCAGCGCGCCCGCGCGCAGCCCAAAGCCACGGATGAAGCCCACCGCCACGGGCGCGTGCGGCACGTAGCGGTTCACCACCGCGATCTTCAGCAGATCGCGGTTTGGATCCGCCACCGCGGCTCCCTGCTCGATCCGCGGTTTCAACTTCCGCCACCGCGTGATCAATTGACCGTCGAGCGCCTCGAGCACGTTCACCGCCCCGCGCCCGGCCGGCACGCGGAAATCCTCCGGCCGCCGCGGCTTCGCCCGGAAACGGTTCGTTACCTTCGGCGCCTGCCGCGACAGCAGCGAACGTCCATCCCGTGCCACCAACTCGCCGTCCAGATAGGTGCGCCGCACCCGCAGCGTCTTCCAGCCCTCGAATACGAGGAAGTCCGCCGGATCCCCCGGCTGGAGCAGGCCGACCGCCAGTCCGTAGTGCCGGATCGGATTGAGACTGGCGCAAGCGAGCACGTCGAGCCGCTCCGCGCCTGCGGCCAGCGCCCGCCGCACATGCTCGTCGAGATGGCGCTGGAGCAACAGGTCGGGATGCAGGTCGTCGCAACAGAACATGCACGCCTGAGGATGCGTCCGCAGCAGCGGCGCCAGGGCCGCGAAGTTCCGCGCCGCCGAACCCTCGCGGATCAGGATCTTCATCCCCGCCGCGATCTTGTCCCGTGCCTCCGCCAGCGTGAAACACTCGTGGTCGGTCGAGATTCCCGCCGCCGCATACGCTGCCGCCTGCGCGCCGCGCAGGCCGGGCGCATGGCCGTCGACAGGTTTTCCGCGGCGCTTCGCCGCCGCGATCTTCGCGAGCAGCCCGGCGTCGCCGCTGAGCACGCCGGGATAATTCATGACCTCGCTGAGGTAGCGCACCTCGGGCAACGCGAGCAGGTTTCCCACGGCTGCGGCATCGAGCACGGCACCAGCCGTCTCCCGGTCCGTCGCCGGCACACAGGAGGGCGCGCCGAAGTTGAACTTTAACGGCGAGCGGCGCGCCTCCTCGATCATGTAGCGCACGCCGGCCGCCCCGAGCACGTTGGCGATCTCGTGCGGGTCCGAGACCGTCGCCACGGTCCCGTGAACCACCGCCAGCCGGGCGAACTCGCTCGGCGGCAACAGCGAACTCTCGATGTGGATATGCGCGTCCACGAACCCCGGCGCGATCTGCCGCGTGTAGCGCCGCCCCGGAGTCGGCACGATCCGCCCGATCCGGCCGTCCGCCCACTCCACGCGGCCCGGAAAGATGCGGCGGCCGACCAGATCGACGACGTTGCCGGTGAGAGAGCGCATGCGCCGGGCGAGCATGGCAGCCGGGCGCCATTTGAAAAGCCTCGCCGCACCGCTCGACAATCCGGCCTGAAAGTGCACCTCTAGCGCTCCCCCCGTCCCCCTCCCATGTCTTCCCTCTCCCTCGCCGGTCTTTGGCTCCTCTCCCTCGGCTC
>JAHFTC010000019.1 GCA_023269585.1 Opitutaceae bacterium | reverse complement strand
GCGTCCGGTTTTCGCCGACATCGATCCGGCCCACTTCTGCCTGACGGCCGACACGATCCGCGCGGCGCTCACGCCGCAGACGAAGGCCATCGTGGTCGTGCACCTCTTCGGCCAGCCGGCGCCGATGGACGAGATCCTCGCGCTCGCCGCCGAACGCGGCCTGAAGGTGATCGAGGACTGCGCGCAGGCGCACCTCGCCCAATACCGCGGCCGGCCTGTGGGTCTGATGGGCGACGCGGGCACGTTCAGCTTCTACCCGACGAAGAACCTTGGCGGCTGCGGCGAGGGCGGGGCGGTGATTTCGAAACATGGCGACGTGTTGAAACGTGTCCGCACGCTGCGCGTCCATGGTTCGGATCGTCGCTACTACCACGACATGGTCGGCGGCAACTTCCGCATGGAAGGACTGCAGGCCGGCGCGCTGAGCGTGAAGCTCAAGCATCTCGCCGGGTGGACGGCGCGCCGCCGCGCGATCGCCGGGCGTTACCGCACCGGGCTGCAACTCGCCGGTCTCGCCGTGCCGCAGGTGCCGGAGTGGGGTGAGGCGGTGTTCCACCAGTTCACCGTTACGCATCCGCGGCGCGATGCCCTGCGCGAACACCTGACCAAGGCCGAGATCGGCACCGACCTCATCTACCCGATGCCGTTGCACCTGCAGCCGTGCTACGCGTCGCTCGGCTACAAGGCCGGCGCGTTTCCGCAGGCCGAGCGCATCTGCGCGGAGTGCGTGAGCCTGCCGATCTTCCCCGAGCTCACCGACGCGCAGGTCGACCATGTGATCGCGTCGGTCAACGCCTTCCCCGGATGATCGGCTCGGTGCGCGTCAAGGTCTGCGGCCTGACCTCGGCGGAAGACGCCGCGGTGGCCGCCGGCATCGGCGCGGATTTCCTCGGCTTCATCCTGTACCCGAAATCGCCGCGCTTCCTGCCGCTGGAGCGGTTCACGGCGCTGCGGCCGCGGCTGCCGGCGTTGCCGCACGTCGCGGTGCTGGTGGCGCCGACAGGCGAGGAACTCGCCGCGGCGCAGGCCGCCGGGTTCGCTTTCTTCCAGGTCCATTTTTCGGTGACGGAACCGGAAGTGGCGCGGCGGGCCGCGGCCGCAGTCGGTGCGGCACGGCTTTGGCTCGCGCCGAAGCTGCCGCCGGAGGCGGAGCTCGCGCCCGAACTGCTGGCGCTCGCCGACACGTGGCTGCTCGACACCTATCGCGCCGACAGTTTTGGCGGCACCGGTCACACGGGCGACTGGGCGAAATTCGGGCGTTATCGCGAGGGCCATCCGGCGAAACGCTGGATTCTCGCCGGCGGGCTCACGGCCGAGAATGCCGCCGCCGCGGTCGCCGCCACTGGGGCGCAGACGATCGATGTGAACAGCGGCGTCGAGTCGGCTCCGGGCCGCAAGGACGCCGGCAAGCTGGCGGCGTTGCGGGCGGCACTTCTGCGCTGAGTGGAGCGCGGTGGCCGGGCGGATGGCCCGCGTTTATCCCGTTGTTCGACCGCGGCCCGGTCCGCTCGCGGCCAACCGTTTACCTTCACGGTCGTGAAGGTAAACGGTTGGGAGCGGAAAGCGGGTAGGGTGGGTCGAGGGCGGCTTGCGGCGGGGACCTGGGGGGGCTGCCTACAGGCTCTTCGTGAGCGCGCGCCACCCCACGACCAGTCCGGGAACGGCGGCGACGGCGACGCTGGCATAGTAGATGGCGGACAGTTGGTGCCCTTTCGCCAAGTGCACCGCCACCACGATGGCGTGGACCAGGACGAGCACGCCGGAGATCCCGCCGACGATGAGGGCCACGATTGCACGCCCCATGCCCGCATAGGGGGACATCCCGCCGCCACCGCGGTTGGTGATCACGCTGACGAAGAACGCACAGAGTGCGATGGACAGGATCAACGAGAGGTACTTCATGCCGAGGGTGTCGTTACTTTTTGGGGCGCGGCGTGACGACGGCAATGAGCAAGTCGAAGGGCGCGGAAGCGGGCCGTTCGGTTATCTCAGGACGGGGTTGCCGAGCATTGTCGGCCGGAGCGGTTATCGGCTCGTTTCTGGCGGGTTCTTGCACAAGAGGTGCCTGCACCCTCGGGCGCGTGTCCGATTCTAGCGTGACGATTCAGTTGCCGCAAACCCACGAGCGATACAGCTCGCACCGATGGTGACACTGTAGGTCAGCGTGCTGGCACGCGCTCTGGAGGCGCGTGCGAGCACGCTGGCCTACGCGGCAGTTGCCTCGTCACGGTTTGGGCGGATGGCACCGCACGCTGAAATGCGAAGCGCCGCCGGCCCGAACGGGTCGGCGGCGCCGGAGAACGCGGGCGGCTTCGGTCGGCCGGTTACTTCACGATGCGCAGCGTCACGGGAGCGGTGCTGGTCGCGCCCGCGGCATCGGCGACGGTGTAGTTGAAGTTCAATGTCCCGGTGTAGCTTGAGTGGGCCCAGTAGTAGACGGAACCGTTGAGGAGCAGGATCATGCCGCGGGCCGGCTGGGTGATGCGGACCACGGTGAGCGGGTCGCCATCGACGTCGCGATCATTGGCCTGCACCGCGAGTGGAGTCATGGTGTAGCGCCGCACCGTGAAGGAGTCGGCGGCGGCCACGGGGGCGTCGTTCTGCGGGTTGACGGAGATCTGGACCGAGGCGGTGCGCACCGCGGCACCGTATCGGGCCCGGAAGGTGATCGAATCGGTGCCGTTGAAGTCGGGGGCGGGCGTGTAGGTGAGGTTGGGGGCGGACCCCGAGAGGGTGCCGTGCGCGGGGCCGGAAGCGGTTTCGAACTCGATCGCCCCGCCGTTGCCGATGGTGGCACCGAGCGCGATGCTCGCGGCCTGATCTTCGTTGGTTTCAACTGCGGAGTCGGTAGCCTCCAGCGGGGCGTAGAGCGGGACGAGTTGGACGCCGCCGGTCACGGTCACGAGCAAACGGGACCCGTCCAGGGACAGCCGTGTCCGGCCGGCAATGAACGCGCCGTTGCCCCCCCAGGAGAACATCGATCCGACGTTGATCGAACCGGTCTGGGCGAAGCTTGTGGTGTCGAAGATTCTGACTTCGGCGGTCCGAGCGATGGGGAGGTAGATGAGGTCCTCCACCGGGTGGTAAGCGACGCCGATCGGTGTTTGTCCGGCATAAACACCCAAGGTGGCGAGTTTCGTGAAGTTGCGGTCGTACACGAAAGTTCCCGAATAGGTGGGGACTGCGAGCTGGCTCCCGTCGGCCGAGGCGGCCGCTTCGAAGTTGAACCAGCCCGTGGAACCGGTGGTTTTCCAAGTGCTGAGCGTGAGATCGTAGGTCGCAAACGGTCCCGAGGAGAGGTTGGCGCCGGCGGTCACGAGGGTGAGGCCGTCGCCGGACGTCGCGAGCATCGTGTTCTGTTCAACGCTGTTGCGCACCACCGTGGTGGTGCCGGAGGCCGGATCGTAGCGGCGGAGCGGAACCCAGCCCGATCCGGCGTAGCCCGAGCTGATGTAGAGCAGGCCGTCGGCCGTCCACTTCACGGTGAACGTGCCTGCTTCGCCGTAATTGCGGGTAAACGACACCTTGGTCGCGGTGCCGTCCTCCGGATTGACCAGATAGATCCAGTTCTCCGTGCCCGCGTAGGTGCCGCAGGCCACCGCGAGCATACTCCCGTCGGGCGAAAGATCGAGGCCCCGGAGCCCCGGCTCGAGCACGAACGGCGTCAGGAAGGTGCCGGCGACGGGATCGTAGCGAAGAATCGAATCGCCGTTGGTGACGTAGACAAGGTCGCGGGTGTCGTCGTGGGTGGCATCGACGCGGTTGGTGGCGGGGATCAGCACGCCGGCGGCGCGCACCGCCGGGGTGCCGAGGGTCAAACCGCCCACAGCGGCCAGAAGGAAGTATCCGGAGAGTTTCATCTTGGGTGTATTGGTTTCTTGTCGCGCGTGGGGATTCGCAACGTGCGAACGGGGACCGAAGCGGCAACCGCCAAGTATCGGTATTTCAAAACTTCCCAAGCGATGCGACGGTGGAGGGGCGGGCGTGGGGTCGGCCCGGGCTGGCTTTCGCGGCCGGGAGTGGCCGTACCGGTGGACACCGGGGTGGACCAAGTCGCGGCCGACCAGGATCGCCTCGCCGATCGGCTCTTGTCTTTTGCAACGCGCTCCCGCCTCATCGCGCCCACTTTTCCGCCATGGCCACGAACAAAGTCCGCGTCCGTTTCGCTCCCAGTCCCACCGGGTTCTTCCACATCGGCAGCGCCCGCACTGCGCTGTTCAACTGGCTCTATGCCCGCCACACCGGCGGCACCTTTGTCCTGCGCATCGAGGACACCGACAAGGAGCGCAACAGCGAGGCCTTCCTCAGCGTCATCTACGACAGCCTCAAGTGGCTCGGGATGGACTGGGACGAGGGTCCGGGCAAGGGCGGCGACTTCGGCCCGTACCGCCAGAGCGAGCGTGACGACGTCTACCGCGAGTACCTCGCGAAGCTGCAGGCCGCCGGCCGCACCTACGAGAAGGACGGCGCGATCTACTTCAAGCTGCTGGGCGAGCGCTCCGAGGTGTTCGACGAACACCGCAAGAAGACTGTCACCAAGGTGGCGAACGCTCCCGCGATCATCGACGACCTCATCCGCGGCCGCGTTGAGCGCGTCGAGGACGAGGACTTCGTGATCTTCCGCTCGGACGGCAACCCGGTGTTCCACTTCGTCAACGTCGTCGACGACATCGCCATGCAGATCACGCACGTGATCCGCGGCGAGGACCACCTCTCAAACACGAGCAAGCACGTGGAGTTGTTCAAGGCCTTCGGCGTCAGCCCGCCGAAGTTCGCGCACATCCCGCTGATCCTGAAGTCCGACGGCCCGGGCAAGATGTCGAAGCGCGATCGCGGCGCCCTCATCGAGGAGTACCAGAAACGCGGTTACTTGTCGGAGGCCGTGGTCAATTTCCTCTGCCTGCTCGGCTGGAATCCCGGCGACGACCGCGAGAAGATGCCGATCGCCGAGATCGTGAAACTCTTCGATCTCCCCGGTGTGAACCAGAGCAACGCGCGCTTCGACGAGAAGAAGATGGCGCACATGAACATGCTCTACCTGCTCGAGCTGCCGGCGGAGACGTTCCTCGCCGCGGCCCGCGCGCATCTGGAGCAGCACAAGGTGGCCGCCGCGCTCGCCGCCGAGCCGGCGTACTTCCGCGAGGTGATGCTGCTCAGCCAGCCCAAGATCAAGGGCCTCGAGGAACTGTCCGCCTACACCGCGTATTTCTTCGCCGATGACTTCCCGCTCGACGAGAAGGTGAAGACGAAGGTGATGGGCAAGGGCGACCCGAAGGCCCGCCTGCGCGAGCTGATCGAGCTGGTGCGTGGCGCCGACTTCGGCTCCGACACCGCGCTCGAGACCGCGATCAAAGATCTGGCGACGAAGAACACCCTCGGCTTCGGCGACTACCAGTCGGTGGCGCGCCTCGCCGTGTCGGGCACGAACGTGGGCCCGTCGATCACCGGCATGTTCCGCGTGCTCGGCCGTGAGCGCGTGCTGGCCCGGATGGAACGGCTCCTCGCCGCGGCGTGAGCCGTTCCGACGTGGGCGGGGTGCCTCCGATCTTGCCGGCTGAGGTGTGAGCACGGTGTTCGGGGACGCCAAGGGAGGGGCGGCAACCAGCGGGTTGGCGATGTGCTATGGGCCTTTGGCCGCACGCCGCATTCAGGGTGCGTCAGTGCGCACGCTTTCGCGAACAACTTCCTGGTCGCGAGCCAAGCTAGTGCTCAAAACCATGTTCCGACCGGAACATGGTTTTGAGCACTGCCTCCAAGCGGCGCTGGGGAGTGGCGAGGGACGTGCGTCAACGGCTTCGATCTCCGCCAGGTTGCCCTGCGAACTGATCGACGGCCTCGGTCAGCGCAAGGCCGCACGGAAGGCGGCGAACCCCTCCTGCCGGGCATTCCACGCTGCTTGGCCACGATAACCGCGGGGGTGCAACGGGCGGGGAAGGAAAGGATCGATACGAGCGAGCTTCTGCCAGGCGCGGTGTTCGGTGTCCAACCAGGCGAGCCAGGCTTTCGGTCCCTGCAACCGGTGCGGCCGCAACCGGAGAAGGGCGAAATAGTGCGAATGAGCCTTCCCCAGCGCGGTGAAATCCCAGGCCGAGGTGACGATTTCCTCGTCGCTCTCCCCTCCAATAGGGCGCGCCTCGAAGATGGTGAGACTCTCGGGCAGCGTCAGCTTTTCTCCTGCGAGAGTGCGGAAATCGGGTATGGGGTCCGGACTGATCCAGACGCTGTTCTGCAGCCAGCCGAAGCGATGCTCGTGGAGCTTGCGCCGCAGGCGGACGCGCAGTGCCACCGCAGTCTCGGGGATGTCGAAGGCGACGATCCTCCACGCGCCGTCCCATGGTCTGGCCCAGAGCGTGATGGGATCGACGGACTCGAGGGACTGACTGCGACCCGCGGTGGTGAGACGGATGATACGCTCGTCGATTGGACCTGCGCCACGCATTTCGACCACCCCGGCCTGCTGTAATCGGGCAAGGGCCTGGGCGAGGCGCCCGGACCTGGAGATGTTCTCCCACAAGACGCGGGCGAGCGCACCGGAGAGTTCTCCGCCTGCCGCTGCGAGCCCACGGACGAATCGCAGTGAACCAGCCATGCTTGAGGATAGGCGAAGACGGCGTCGGAGCCAAGCGCTCAAAATCATGTTCCGGTCGGAACATGGATTTGAGTACCTCAAGAGGGCCCTGGTGCGGAGGCCACTACGGTGATCGCGCGTGGGCGAGCGCCGTGGTCAGGGGCGAACGCTCGATGCCGGACGACGGCGGGCGAGTTCGTTTGCGTAGGTGCGTCCGAGCGAGTCGGCGTGTCGCACTGCCCATTCGGTGAGCCGGGTGCGGCCCGCTGGCGGGGCGTCGACCCAGAGGCGGTTCTGCATCAAGCCGGTGACCTCCTCGCGGGTGATGAACTCGTCGCGGTGCCACCAGCCGACGAGGCGGCCCGCGGCGTAACCGAACCACGGTGGCACCGAGAAAACGGGCCGCGGGCAACCGATGATCCGGCCGATTTCGCGCGCCAGTTCGCGGTAGGTGAAGGTCTCGGGGCCAATGGCCTCGATGGTGCAATTGCCGGTGGCGGCCGCCTCGCGCACGGCAAGCTCCGCGAAGTCCTCCACGTGGATGGGCTGGAGCTTGTACTCGCCATCTCCGAACACGCCGAAGCACGGCAGGCGGCGCAGCGCCCAGGCGATGTTGTTGATGAGAATGTCGCCGTCTCCGAAGAGCACGGCCGGACGAAGGATGGTGTGGGCGATACCGCTCTCCCGTAGAGCGCGCTCGAGGCGACCTTTGCCGTCGAAGTAGGGCAGGGGCGAGGCTTCCTCCGGATTGGTAATGCTCACATGGACGATTCGGCCGACGCCGGCGCGCTGGGCGGAGGCGAAGAGCGTGAGTGTGTTCTGCACCGCGGTGGCGTGATCAAAGCACCGGTGATCGAAACGCACCCAATACGTGTTGATCAACACGTCGTAGCCTTCGAGCGAGCGCGCGAGTTTCTCCGGTTCGGCGAAGTTGTACGGCTCCACGCTGACACGCTCGCGGAGCGGGTGGTCGCGGCCCGATGAATTGGTCAAGGTGAGGACGCTATGCCCCGCGGCAAGCAGACGGCGGGCGATGCGACTGCCCGAATAGCCAAAGGCTCCGGTGACGACGACGCGTAGATTCATGGTGGTGACAGTAATTTCGGTAAGAACAGGAAGAAGAGGGCAAAGGAACTGCGCCTTAGCGCAGCCATTGGCTGAGTTTGGCGCCGAGAGTGACAAGCTTCACACGGGCGGCACGCGGCAGACGGCGCACTTCGCCGTACCACGAGTCGACGGACTCCATGAACCTGAGTAACTCGCCGAGCCGTTCCTGCGTGTAGGTATCGGTGGTCGTTTTCTCCTCTGCCATCATCGCGGCAGTCTCCCGCAGCACTTTGATCGTCGGGTCGATTTCGCGGCGTTTGCGTTCATCGAGGAGGATCTCGAAGGTCTGCCAGACGTCTTTGAGCGCCTGGAAGTGGTCACGGCGGTCACCCATGACGTGCACGATGCCGACGACTCCCCAAGTCTGGAGTTCCTTCAGGCTGTTGCTCACGTGCGAGCGCGCCACCTGCAGGACTTCCGTGATCTCGTCTGCCGCCAAAGGTTTCGGCGAGAAGTAAAGCAGGGCGTGGATTTGGGCAACCGTGCGACTGATACCCCAGCGGGCTCCCATCTCGCCCCAGTGCAGCACCAGCTTCTGTTGCGCGGCGGTTAGTTTCATTTCTGTTTAGACAGAAACTAACGACGAATGGACGCAAGTCCGAATCTCAAAGGTTGCCGCGAGGACTGCTGTGGTGCAGTGGGAGATGAACGCGCTTGTTCGGGGACGATCCGCCCGCCCTGGGCCGACTTCATGGCGGGTGGTATTCGGTTGGTTTCTGCTCGCTACCGGAAGCTGCGGCTGATTCTGACCAGTCGTATGCAACTCCTGAGAGCACTTGGGGTGATGGTGGCGTTGGCGGTGGGCCCGTGGGGCTGGGCACAGCAACCGACCGCGGTGGCGGCGCAAGTGGCGACCGAAGTGAGCGCGACGATCGAGGCGTGCGAGCGCGGCACATGGGAGGCGTTCAAGGCGGGCGACGAGGCGGCGTACCGCGCGCTCTGCTGTCCGGAGTTCTTCGAGATCAGCGATGGCGGAGAACTGCATGCCCTCGACGACATCGCCAAGGGCATGCGGAACATCGTCACGAAACGTTACCTGATGGAGAACGTGGTGGTGACGCAGCCAGCCGAGAATGTCTGCCTGATCCGCTACCGGCTCACGGTCGACTATATTGAGGACGGCCGAGCGCTGCCGACGAAGACGGCCTTCGCGGCGGCCGTGTGGGTCCGGCGGGAAGGGAAGTGGTTGGCGGCTTCCTACCAGGAATCGCGGATCGAGGAGTGAGCGAGCGGCGCGGCGGGTGCGGCGAGATCGCAGCGGGGGGGGCTCGCGCAGCGTCAGGGCGGGTTGGCTTGCACGCGATAGAAGCGGTGGGCGCTTGTGGCGGCGGGGTCGACGACGGTCAGGTAACCCCCGGTGCCGTCGAGAGGGGCGCCGAGCGGGGTCCAGTTGCCGGCCTTGAGATCGGTGCAGACCGAGAGCCGGTAGGTCGAGCCGAGGGCGGTCGGGCCGAAGACGAGCTCGGTGAACCCGGACCGCTCCAGCACATTGGTGCGTACGGCCAGTGTGGAGTCGGGCGTGAAGGCGTAGGCGCCGAGATCGGACACTCCGGTGGCGGGGATCCGGGCGCGGGCGAGATCCTCGGGGGCCAGCGCCGGCACGCCGGTGTTGCGCGCGGGGCTGGCGGCGGTGAGCCGGCAGTCGCCGAGGGCGGGGGCGGCGAAGAGCGGGTTGGCGAGGCGTTCGGTCGGGTCGAGCGTGAACCACGCGTCGCCGAGTTTCCCCGCGCCGGTGAAGTGGTAGAGGTTGTGCGTGTGGGCGAACGAGGCGCCAAGGGGGTTGCGGGAGGCGATGGTCGCGTTCGTACTGAAGATGTTGTTGCGCACGACCAGTGAGTTGAGGGCCGGGTCGGGGATGTGGTTGGAATCCCAGAGCAGGGTGAAGAAGCCCCAGCCGCGGGGCTCGGGGTCCGGGCGGGCGACGAACGTGTTGTTCGCGACCAGCAGGTCGTAGGTGCACACGTGGCCGAAGGCCTCCTGGTTGCCCCAGTTGTCCCAATGGGGGAGAAAGGCGTGGCTCGCACCCCAGAGGTAGAGGTTGTGGTCGACCACGAGGCGGGAGGCGTTGCCGTACATCTCCATGAAATTGGCGGTGTTCAGCAGCAGATTGTGGTGGATGCGGATGTTCTCGGACACGAAGTCGTAGCCGGTCGCGGCGCGGTGACCGTAGAACTCGAGCGCGCCGCCGCCGACGCTGTCGGGGGTGAGCGAGCGGCAGTTGGCGATGCGGTTCCAAGCAAGCTCGACGTTGCTGCCGCAGTACCAGATGCCCACGCCGCACTCCTTCTCGCCGGGAACGTAGATGTCGTGAATGTAGTTGGAGACGACCGTGGAGTTGTCGCCGAAAGCGCTCAGGCCCGAGTAGCAGCGGAGGATCTCGTTGCCGGCGACGACGATGTGGCGGGTGGCGGGGCCGATCGAGATCCCGTCGGTAGCGACGTTGTCCTGAATCCGAAGATCGAGGACGACAAGGTGGGCGGCGGTGCCCGCGATGTAGACACCGGGGTAGCGCTGGGTGGTGGACCAGGGCGGGTAGGAGTCGGAGATCGTGGGCGGCGCACCGGTGCCGTAGGCCTGCACGACGACGGGCTGCTGGGCGGTGCCCTGGACGTCGCGCAGATAGAGCGTCTGCTGCGGCCAGTGGGAACCGCGGGCGAGGTGGATGACGTTGCCTGGGGCGAGCTTGGCGGTGGGGATCTTGGCGAGATTCTTCCAGGCGGTGGCGGGGGTGCGGCCGTCGTGGGAGTCGAGGCCGTTGACGGAGTCGACGTAGTAGTCACCCGTCGATGACGCTGGGCGGAAACGGTCGACGCCCGGGTCAGAGAAGAGCACGCTGTGGGGCGCGGCGGCGAGGTCGGTGGCGGTGACGAGGGCGCAGAAGCTGCGCGCGGCGGAGTGCGGGCCGTTGGTGGCGGTGATCTCGAAGGTGTAGACGCCGGGGGCGGTGGGCGTGCCCGCGAACGAGCCGTCGGCAGGATCGATGGCGAGGCCGGGCGGGACCGATCCCCCAGTGACGGCGAGGGTGGTGGGCGTGCCGGGGAGTTCCCACGCGAGCGCGGGCTTCGTGTGCGGGATGGCCATCGAGGCGACCGGCTGGCCGACGATGAAGACCGGCAACGCATAGGTGACGGTCACGGTGCGGATGCTCAGCCAGAGATTGAAGGACGCGGTCGCGCCGCCGTTGGTGGCGGTGATCTTGGCGGAGACGCCTCCGACCGCGGTAGGGGTGCCGACGATCGCACCGTCGTGGCGCAGGCTGAGGCCCGCGGGTAACGCGCCCGTGGTGACGGCGAAGGTGGTGGGCAATGCGGCATTGTTGCCGGCCAGCGTCGGGAGCAGGGGCGCGAGGGCCTGGTTCGCGAGGTAGCCCGGTGCGGGGTTGTAGCTCAGGGACAGTGCGGCCGTGGCGATCGAGGGGAGGACGAGCAGGACGACCGTGAGGAAGGGGAGGCGCCCAAGTGTTCGAAGAAAACGCGGCATGTGGAGGGGAAGGGGGCGGGGCAGTTCAAGGGGCGACCGGCGTTGCGATCTGGAGAGGGTAGAACTTGCGCGGGCCGGTAGCGGCGGTGTCCAAGTATTCGAGGTCGCGGCCGGTGCCGGTGAGCGGCGAGGCGGTGAGCTTGTTCCAGGTGCCGGTGGTGAGATCGGTGGTCGTGTAGACGTCGTAGAGACGGTTGCTCACGGTGGGACCGAAGCCAACCTTGGTGGGCCCCGTCTGGCCCACAACTTCGGTGAGTCGCACGGCCGGTCCGGTATCCTGGGGATCCCAGTGGAAGACCATGACCTTGGCGGCGAGGGCGACGATCCTGTTGCTGATCCCATCGGGCCGGTCGTTCGGGCCGCCCTTGCCGCCGGTGTGGCCGGCCCAGTGGTTGTTCGAAGGCAGCCAGAACGGAGCGTCGGCCGCGGAGCCCCGGAGCGCGGCGCACAGGCAGCTCAGCGCCAGAATCGAAGGGCGCAGGAAGAGCAAGAGTTGTGGCGTCGCCATCGGGACGGATGGTTCGGTGCGCGGCCGGTCCCAGCAAGTCCGGGGCGGGGGCGGCGTGGGAATTTACGGACTCCTCAAACGATTTCGTGGCCGGAGAGCCAGGCGGCGAGGAGCTCGTCGCTGTCGAGCACCGGGGCGGAGCGCAGCTCGGGGTCGAGCAGCTCGCGGTAGCTCGACTCCGAAAAGCGGCGACAATGGAGCACCACGGTGGCGCGATGACCAGGGGCGCGGACGAGGCGGCCGAGGGCTTGGTTCACCTTCTGCATCCCGGGCACCTGGTAGACGAGGCGGAAGGCGGCGCCGCGGGACTTGGCGTTGGCGTGAGCGAGTTTGGCGCGCTGCACGGCGTTGACCTCGGGGAGCGCGGGGCCGACGACCATTGCGTGCGTGATGCGGCCGCCGAGCAGATCGATGCCCTCGGTGTAGCCGGTGCCGAGCACAAGGAAGAGCGCGTCGTGGGCGGCGAGAGCGGCTTCGATGAACGCCGTCTGCGCGGCGAGATCGAGCCCGCGGGGTTGCTGCGCGATTCGCAGCGCCGGGTGCGATGCGGCGCAGGTTTCAGCGACGGCCTCGGCGTAGGCGTAGCTGGGGAAGAAGACCGCGACGGGAGGGTGGTGGACGGTGGACGGTGGACGGTCGACGGTGGACGGTGGACCGTCGACAGTGGGCGGTGGACGGTCGACCGTGGACGGATTGATTGCGGACTGCGGAATGCGGATTGCGGATTGGGCAGGCGCCGATCCAACACCGGAGGCGGCGCAGAGTTGGGCGACGGTGGCGGCGGTGGATTCGAAGTGGTGGGTGCGGCGTTCCCAGCGCGTGTCGACACGGGTGTCGATCGCGACGCGGTAGGCGCCGCGACGCCACGGGGTGTCGGCTCGGAGGAAGGGAACGGCGGGCGGTATTTGTTCCTCCTCGACCTTCAGAAGCGCGGCGCCGGTGGTGAGACCGCGGAGTGTCTTCTTCGCGGCCCGCGGAAGCTTGCCGAGGGTGGTGGCGAGGTCGACCGCGGGACGGTGGGCGGTGGACGGTCGACGGTGGACGGTGGGCGGTGGACGGTCGTCGGTGGACGGAAGGATGGCGGATGGTGGATCGCCGGCTTCGAATTTAGAGAGTGGATACGGCGCATCGGGCCGTTCGACGCGCTCGGTGCGTGGGACGGTTTGCTCTGGCTCGGACACTGCGGACGCGGGGGCGGAGAGCGATGCACTCACGCGCGTCGCTGCGGCGCGATCGAGGCCGCAGGCGGTGGCGAAGGCGTCGGGCGGGTTGAGCGTGGCGGAGGTGAGGATGACGTGGCGGAACTCGCGGAGCGTGGTGGCGATGGCGTTGGCGGCGTCGAGACAGGTGACGCGGAGTTCGCCGCGGGCGGGGCTCCAGAGGAGTTTCGGGAGTTCGGCGGCATCGAGGAAGTCGTCGAGCTGCGGCAGCTGCCACAGAAGTTCGGAGACAGTCGGGCCGAGGGCGACGAAGTCGAGCGCGGTGGCGGGGACGAGTTCGGCGAGGCGGCGGGCGGCGGCGCGCAGGCCGATCTCCGTGGCGCCGTCGAGCGCCTCGCAGGCGCGGAGATCGTCGAGTTCGCGGGCCCACGCCTCCCACGCGAGGACGAACGAGGCCGGGGCGCGGGCGGAGCGGAGCGCGTCGTAGGTGGACCAGGCGTCGGCGGCGCGGACGGTGTGCGAGTAGGCGTCGGCCACGCGGGCGGGGAGGTTGTGCGCCTCGTCGACGATGAGGAGCGTGGCGGCGGGATCGAAGCCGGGCTGCTCGAAGAAGAGGCCGCGGTTGGCCGGGGCGAAGACGTAGTTGTAGTCGCCGACCCAGACATCGTTGAAGGGCAGGGCGGAGCGGGTGATCTCGTAGGGGCAGATCTTCGCGGCGCGGCCGGCGGCGCGCAGGGTCTCGAGGTCGCGGGCTTCGCTATCGAGCAGGTAGAAGCGGGCGAGGCCGGAGCCGGGCCAGCGTTCGGCGGCGTCGGCGATGAACGGGCATGCGTCGGGCAGGCAGTGGTAGACGAAGTTGACGCAGTGCTCCGCCTTGGAGCGCACCTGCCAGACGGGAAGGCGAGAGGCGAAAGGCGAGAGGCTGGAGGACTCAGACGGCGGAGGGCTGACCACGGATGGCGGAGACGGCTCATCGGGGACGGATCGCCCTACCTCGGCGGGCGCGAGCATTGTCTCCAGTTGGCGGATGACCTGGAGTTGGCCGGTGGATTTTCCGGTGAGGTAGACGAGGCGGTAGTAGACGCCCTCTTTCAACGCGGTGAGCGCGAACTCGAGCAGGCAACCGGTCTTGCCGAAGCCGGTGGGCGCTTCGAAGCAAAGGATGCCGGTGGGCGGTGGACGGTGGACCGTGGACGGTGGACGGTCCTCGGTGGATGGAGCGATTGCGGAATGCGGAGTGCGGAGTGCGGAGGCGGCGGAGTCCGTGAGGCCTTCGGCGGGGGACGGTTCCTCTGGGGGAGTCGAAACGCTCACGCGTTCCGCTACGGCAGTCTCGATTCCCAGCGCGGCGCGGAGGTCGCGTTGCACGTGCTCCTGGCCGGGGCGGAACGTGGCGAAGGCGGGGCGGACGGGGAGGGCGCGGCGGCGTTCGCGGGCGCGGCGGCGGGCGTCGAGAAAATCAACCAGCCCGTCGAGCTGGCCGTGGAGAATGGCGGTGCTGGCGGGCGGTGCGGCGACGATCTGGACGAGACCGGAGCCGGCCTCGATGAAGACGAGTTCACCGCGCGCGGTTTCGGCCGCCGGCGCGAGCGCGTGGAGCACGAGGTAGGCGGCCAGCTGGACGAAATAGCCCGGGTACTCGGCCTGGAGCTCGGCCTCGGGAGCCGGGAGCGGACGCGTGACAGTCTTCAGTTCGCGGAGACGCACGCCACCGGCCGGCGACGGCAGGTACTGGTCGATGCGGCCGGAGAGGCGGAAGGTCCAGCCGCGGTGATGGTAGTCGCCGGCGATCGGCACCTCGAAGCGCGCGCCGGGTTCCTCGGCGGAGCGTTGGCGGTGTTCGTTGTGCCAGTGCTGGCCGAGTTGGGCGCGCCAGAGGCCGCCGGCCCCGCCCCCGGAGCCGCGCGGGCCGAGGGAAAACCCCGCCAGTTCGCCCACGCCGAGCGTGACGATGCGAGTGGCGAGATCGAAGTGCATGCGCGGATGTAGGCGAAGAGAGGGCGGAGGCGGAAGGGGGAAATGGCGCCGAGCTTGCGCAGCGGCGCGGTTCCCGGAACGGTGTGCGCCTGCGATGATCCGAGCCACTGCCAACTCCGAGGTCGAGACCGCCGTCCCGGGGAGTGCCGGGCAACCCGGCGTGGAACTCGACGGCGCGGCGGTGCTGCGCGCGTGGTGGCGAATCGGCGTGGCGGCGGTGGTGGCCGGGCAGAGCATGGTGTTCAGCCTGGCGGTGAACCTCACGCCGCCGGAGGGCTCGGCGTACTGGCTGGTGCACGGGGTGTTGATTGCGGGCGCGACCGTCGTGTGCGCGCTGCTCCTGCCGCCGTTGGCGCGCGAGGCGTGGGCGACGGCCCGGGCGCGGCGGATTGCGGTGGATCAGCTGTTTCTGGTGACGTTGCTCGGCGCCTTCGCGGCCTCGCTCACCGCGACGTTCGCCCGCACTGGCGCGGTGTACTACGAGGTGATCTCGATCCTGCTGGCGATCTACGCTGCGGGGAAGACGCTCGGAGCGCGCTCGCGGGCGAAGGCGCTGCGGGCCGTCGATGAAACGCGCGAGCGGTACGATCTGGCCGAGCGGCTCGATGGTTCAGTGGTGGCGGTGACGGCTCTGCAAAACGGCGAACACGTGCGGGTGCGGCCGGGCCGGGCGATCGGTGTTGATGGCATCGTGCGGCGCGGGCGCAGCTTCGTTCAGGCGACGACGATGACCGGCGAATGGCGCCCGCTCGCCCGTGGCGAGGGCGATCCCGTGCTCGCCGGCACGCACGCCATCGACGGCGAACTGGAGATCGAGGTGACGGCGGCGGGTGGTGCGCGGCGGTTGGATGCGGTGTTGGAGACGGTGGCGGCGGCGCGGCTCGCGCCGTCGGCCCTCCAACGGCAGGCGGACCGGCTGGCGGCGGCGTTCCTGCCGGTGGTGCTGCTGGTCGCGACGGCGACGCTCGTGTTTTGGGCGTGGCGCGCGACGTGGGTCGTGGGGTTGTTCAACAGCATGGCGGTGCTGCTGGTGGCGTGTCCCTGTGCCCTGGGTTTGGCGACGCCGCTGGCGGTTTGGCAGGGGCTGGGGCGGTTGGCGGATCTCGGGTTGGTCGCGCGAACGGGCGACGTGTTGGACGTGCTCGCGCGGGTGGACCACGTGTGTTTCGACAAAACGGGGACGCTCTCGGCGGATCGATTGACGACGCTCGACTGGCGGATCGAACCCGCCTGGCGCGCGCGAGAGAGTTGGCTGCGCGGGGCGGTGGCGGCGGTCGAACGCGATCTCGACCATCCGATCGCCCGCGCGTTTCACGGGCCGAGCACGGCGGTCGCGCACGGGGTGCGCGTCGAACCCGGCCGGGGTGTGAGCGCGAGCGTCGAGGGGCGCGAGGTTCGGATCGGCGCACCGGAGTGGGCGGGCGTGGCTACGGATACCCCGACGGCCGACGGTCGCGGCGTGGGCGTGGCGGTCGATGGTGAGCCGGCGGCGCTGGTGGTGCTGGGCGAGGCGTGGCGCACGGGGGCGGAGACGGTCTTTGCCGAACTGCGGGCGCTCGGGGTGGCGGCCGAGGTGTTGACCGGCGACGAGTCGCCGGCGGCCGGGGCGTTTGCGGGCATGTCGTGGCGCGGCGGACTCGGACCCGAGGAGAAGCGTGCCGCGGTGGAGGCGTTGCGCACCGCCGGCCGGGTGGTCGTCTTCGTGGGCGACGGAATCAACGATGCGGCGGCGATGAGCGCCGCGGACAGCGCGATTGCGATGGGAGGCGGCACCGCGTTGGCGCAGGCGGCGTCGCCGGCGGTCTTTCTGGGCGAGGACCTGCGTTTCCTGCCGCGGGCGATCGAAGAAGCGCGCCGGGTGCGGGCGGGCGTGACGGCGAACCTGCGTTTTGCGGCGGCGTACAATTCGGTCGGCATGGCGGTGGCGGCGGCGGGGCTGTTGCATCCGATCGTGGCGGCGCTGCTGATGCTCGGCTCGAGCGCGATCGTTTCGGTGCGGGCGCTGCGCAGCGGTAAAGGCGTTGCTAAAAGCGCGGATCAAAAAGCCGTGAGTTGACGGGCGGCCGCGAGTTCCCGCTTTGCGGACGTCGCGAAGGGGTGAGAATGCCCGCCGTTCTTTCATCCGTGCAGCAGGGTTGCACGGCAGGAGTTCAAGCCCGGCCACCGAACACCTGTCCATCATGCATCCATCGCATATTCGTTCGACGGCGGCGCTCCTCCTGGGAGTGCTGGGCCTTATCGCAACCCAGGCGGCTGGGCAGGGTATCATCGCCGACCATACTCGGACCAACCTCAACGCGGTACCAGCGGCGGCGATCCAACAGGCGAAGCAGACGCTGCACATCGCCTACGGCCACACTTCGCACGGCAGCCAGATCACCGACGGCATGAGCGGGTTGGTCGCGTTCATGAACGCGAAGCAGGCCGACGCGTTCGCCGACAATCTCTTCACCTTCAACAACGGTGGTTCAGGCGGTGCGCTCGACTACCGCGACTTCTATGGGAACTTCGGCGGAGTCGGTCTCGCCGATGACCTGGGCGCCCCGAACCGAACGGCGTGGGAGAATGCGACACGGAGCTACCTCGGCACACCGAACGGTGCGGGTCGCGGCGCCAACCGTCCGGAGATCAATGTCGTCATGTGGTCGTGGTGCGGACAGGTCGACGGCTCGCAAGCCGACATCCAGCAGTATCTCAACCTGATGAGCGGGCTCGAGACCTCCTACCCGGGGGTGCGATTCGTCTACATGACCGGCCACCTCAACGGCGGCGGGGCCACCGGCAACGTGAACGTCCGCAACAACCAGATCCGCGACTACTGCCGGACCAACAACAAGGCCCTCTTCGATTTCGCCGACATCGAGAGTTACGACCCGGACGGGCTCGTGAACTACATGGAACTCATGGCGAACGACAACTGCGACTACGTGCTCAACGGCCAGTCGCGCAACTGGGCGACCGCGTGGCAGAACTCGCATGTGCAGAACACCGACTGGTACAGCTGCAGCGCGGCGCATTCCCAGGCGCTCAACGCCAACCGGAAGGCGTATGCAATCTGGTGGCTGTTCGCCCGCGTCGCGGGCTGGACGCCCGTCACCGACACCACGCCGCCCTCGAGCCCCGCCGCGCTCGCGGCGACGACCATCGCCTACAACCGGGTTGAACTTTCCTGGACGGGCTCCAGCGATCCGGAGTCGGGCGTCTCCGGCTACCGAATCTTCCGCAACGGCACGCTGCGCTCCTTCGTGGGCGGCACGACGTTCTCCGACACCACCGTGGCGGCGTCGACGAACTACACCTACACGGTGCGTGCGGTGAACGGCTCCCTCCTGGAATCGGGCGCCAGCAACAGCCTGCCGGTGAGCACGCCCGCGGCGGTCGACACCCAGGCACCCACCGCGCCGGGCAATCTCCGGACCGATTCGATCACCACGACCGCGGTGGCGTTGCGCTGGAACGCCTCGACGGACAACGTCGGCGTGACCTCTTACTGGATCTACCGCGGAACGACGCGGGTCGGCACCGCCACCGGGCTTACCTACACTGAAAGCGGGCTCACGCAGGCGACGAGCTACAGTTATCGGGTCACGGCGCTCGACGCCGCGGGGAACGAATCGAACCCGTCGAGCACGCTCACCGTGTCGACGGTCGATCCCGGCGACACCACGGCCCCCTCGATGCCCACCGGGCTGCAGGCGGGCGGCGCGACCACCACGGGCGTGCAGCTGACCTGGAACCCGTCGACCGACGACCGCGGCGTGACAGGCTATCGGGTCTACCGCAACGGGGCGGCGGTCGGTACGAACGCGAGCCCGACCTACACCGACAGCGGCCTGACCGCCAACACGAGCTACACCTACCGCGTGAGCGCGTACGATGCGGCGGGCAACGAGTCGGTGCTCTCCGCTCAGATCACGGCGAGCACGCTCGATCCGAGTCAGGTACAGCACACGATCCGGCTCCAGGGCGCGGCGCAGAGCACCGACGCGTTCATCGCCGCCGCGAACCCGACGACCAACTACGGAGCCACGAACTACCTCTCGACGATCGACCGCTTCCTGGTGCGGTTCGAGCTCCCGGCCGCGTTGAACGGACGACGCGTGGTGTCGGCGCGGGTGGCCTTCTACGTCTGGTCGCAGAGCAACTACCAGCCGGAGCAGTACCTCGAGCTCTACCGGGTGACGTCGGCCTGGACCGAGGGGGCGGTGACGTGGAACAACGCGGCGGCCGGCGTGCCGTGGACCACGCCCGGCGGCGATCGCGCGGAGCGGGTGGGGCGCCTCCTCCAGCTCAGTGGCTCGGCCAACTGGGACCATGTGTTCTACCCGGCGGTCGATGTCACCTTGCTCGTGCAGAAGTGGGCCGCCGGGACGGTGCCGAACCATGGATTGCTGTTGGTGCGGAGCCCGCTGACTGGCATTGGCCTGAAGGCCTCGGAGTACGGCGCGGACGTGGCGCCGTATCTGGAGCTCACTTATACCGAGGCGGCGGCGCCGCAGCTCTACGAACTTTGGCTCCATGGGCCGTTCACGAACGCCGAGCTGGCTGATCCCGCCCGCGAGGCCACGCTTTGGGGGCGTCAGGCCGACCCCGATGGCGATGGTGTCGCAAACCTATTTGAATACGCGTTGGGCACCGACCCGAAGACGGCGGAGGTCGGCGGCTGCGGCGGGCGGCTCGGCGGCCCGGTGCCGGCGGAAGGCGCGCTGGCCTTCACGTTCCGGCGGCGGCCGGGGACGGTCGGGGTAGGCTATTCGCTCGAGCAGTCGGCGGACCTCGCAAGCTGGACCGTCGTGCCGGCCGAGGCGTGCGCGGAAGAGATCGTCGACTGCGGCTGCGGTTTGGAGGAGGTCGCGTGGCGGGTGGTTCCGGCGACCGGTCCGCACCGCAGCTTCTACCGCCTGCGCCTCGCGGCCGAATGACCGCGGGTGGCTCGTGCGGTTGCGCCGCCAGCGGGCCGGGGGTCGGCGTCGGAAACCGCGGATTGCCTCGGCTCCGCAGGGCTGTTTGGCTGCGGGCCGCGATGCAACGGTTATTTCCTTACGCACTGGCCGGGTTGGCGTGGCTGCTCGGCGGCTGCGGGCGCCAGACGCCGGCGGCGGAGCAGGGCGCGACCCCGCCCGTGGAGCTGACGCGCGTGCGGTTCCAGCTCGACGGTGATCCGCAGATCGAAGCGGGTGGCTATTTTCTGGCGCAGGCCCGCGGCTTCTATCGGGCCGGGGGTCTTGAGGTGGAGATCATCTCCGGAGGGCCAGGTGGAGATGCGAAGGAGCAGGTGGCGGCGGGAAGCGCCGAGCTCGGTGCGACCGACGGCAACTGTGTGATCGCCGCGGTGTCGCGCGGGCGCCCGTTGGTGATTGTCGGCGCCGAGATGCAGCGCAGCCCGCTCGGGCTGATGTTTCACCACACGCGGCCGTTGCGGAGCTTCCGGGATCTGGACGGCCGCACGCTAATCGCGAACACGAGCATGGTCTGGGTCGACTTCCTGCAGCGGAGCCAGCGAGTGCGCTTCGACCGGATGCCGTACACAGCGGATCTGACCGGTTTCATCGCCGACGAGTCGCTGGTGCGGCAGTGTTTCGTGACCCAGGAACCGTTCGTGACAGAGCAACGCGGGGCGAAAGTGGGCTTCCTGTTGGTGGCGGACTCGGGCTTCGACCCGTATCGGGTGATCTATGCCAACCGCGCGTTCGCGGCCCGTCACCCCGAAGCGATCCGACGATTTCTCGCGGCGACGGTGGCGGGGTACAACGAGCTGATCGAGGGCGACCCGACGCCGGCGTTTGCGGCGATCGCGGCGGCCAATCCGGCGATGGCGCGCGAGGTGATGGAACACGGCCTCGCGATGATGCGCGAGCTGCGCCTCGTGCAGGGGCGTCGCGAGGACCACGAGCGCACCGGACGGATTGTCGCGGACCGGATCGCCGGACAGATCGAACAGTTGCGGCAATTCAACCAGTTGGCGCGCCCGGTCGCCGTGGACGAGGTGGCACGTTTCGATCTCGTGCCGGTCGAGGACAGCCGCCCGACTGAGAGGATTCCATGAGCATCGAAACGAAACTCGCTGAACTCGGTCTGGCTCTGCCTCCCGCCCCGGCGGCCGCCG
Source organism: Opitutaceae bacterium (assembly GCA_023269585.1). GTDB lineage: Bacteria > Verrucomicrobiota > Verrucomicrobiia > Opitutales > Opitutaceae > CAJCBL01. Next base: position 27,702 of record JAHFTC010000019.1, on the reverse strand, counting down.
GCAACTACCTGCCGTCCGTCCGCACGGGCAACCTGTTGTATCTTGCCGGCACCATCTGCGTGCGCGACGGCGTGGTGACCCATGTCGGCCAAGTCGGGCGCGAGCAGACCGTCGAGAGCGGTTACGAGGCCGCGCGGGTGTGTGCTCTCAACACGCTCGCCAACATCAAGGCCGCGACCGGCAGTCTCGACGCGGTCGCGCGGTTCGTGCTCGTCTCCGGTTTCGTCAACGCCGTCTCCGGATTTCCGGACAGCCCGGCGGTGATCAACGGCGCGAGCGATCTCTTCGTGCAGGTCTTCGGCGAGGCCGGCAAACATGCCCGGGCGGCGGTGGCCGTGGCCGGACTGCCGCGCAACTGCGCCGTCGAGATCCAGGTCGTGGTGGAGCTGAAGAGCTGAATGCGGCGGTTGGTGCCGTGCGCCCGTGGTCGGAGTGCTGCGGGAGCGCAACCTTCCTCGTTGAACGCGGCGACGCTCACTCGCGGCTGCGAGCGGTGGCGAGGGCGTGCAGGAGCGATCCAGTGTCGGTCTCCTCTTCGCTCTCGAGGCGGGCCACGAGGCCGGCACGGAGGCGCGCTGCGGCCGGACCTTCAAGACCCGCGAGAAGCGCGAGCGCTTCGGCGGCGGAGAGGTCCGTGGGCGCGGGCGTACGGAAGGTCAGGAAACCGGTTTTCGGCGCCGGCGGAGTGATGACGAAACAGCCGGCGGCTTCGTCGAAGGAGTCGGCCACGAGCGAAGCAAGGAGGGTCAGGGCAAGGGTTCGTGCCGGGGCGTCCGCGAAGGCGACACCGTACGCCTGGCAGCCGTAGGCGAAGGCCGCGCGATCGGTCGGCGTCGCCGCTTCGGTGGAGGCGGTGGAGCGACGGACGGCCCCGCCGGCTTCGGGGATGAAGGAGGTCCGGAGCGTGTTGAAGAGCGTGGTGGCTGCGGTGTGATAGTGCGGCTCGTCGTACTGGGCGGCCGCCTGCGAAAGAGCGGCGAGCAACAGCGACTGCGGTGCGAGAAAGGCGCGTTCGTCGCGCAGCGGCGCGGCGCGGTCGGCCCGGCGGGCCGCGAGCGTGGCCAGCTGGAGACGGTCCTCCGGGGTGGACGGGAGGGCGGAGGCGAGGACGTTGAGGCCCTTCCAGCGCGCACCCGGATCGATGTCCTCGGTGATGTTGCCGTCGGCCTGGACGCCATGCCGGGCGAAGAAGCCGGGAGCGTCGGCGCCGAGCGGTGCGGCCAGGTCGGCCGTGCTCCAGAGGTAGGCGGCGGGGCCGGGTTCGGCCGAACCGTCCTCGGCGAATGCGTATCCGCCGGACGGAAGTGCCAGGCGGGCGAGCGCGTAGTCGAGCGCGCCGCAGGCGGCCTCGCGCAGGGCGGGGTCCGGGGCGAGCGCGTCGGCGTCGAGGTAGGCGAGGGCGAGGCGGGCCTGGTCGGACAGAAGTTTCTGGAGGTAGGGGAGGCGCCAGCCGGGGTCGGTGGCGTAGCGGAAGAAGCCGCCGTCGAGCGGATCGCGCAGCGCGCTGTTCGCCATCCGCAGGAGCGTGGCGCGGGCGAGGTCGCTGTCGGGGCCGGGCCGGGACAGGAGAAACCGCAGCACTTCCGGTTGCGGGTGCTTGGGCGCCTCGCCGAAGCCGCCGTTGGCCGTATCGGCGGATTGACGCCACCGTTCGGCGGCCTGGTCGAGCGTGCGGCCGATGGCGGCGGAATCGACGACGGGCACGGCGGGGCGCTCGGCGGGCTCGGCGGTGTGGGCGAGGGCGTCGGCGACCTTCGCCATGGCCCCTTGGGGGTCGGCGCGCCAGGCATCGTCGACCTGCGTGGCGACCTTGAGGAAACCCGGTTTGCCCCATTCCTCGGTCGGGGGCAGGTAGGCGGAGATTTCGATGACGGCGAGGTCGGGGCTGAGCCAAAGGTGAACGGGGAGACCCTCGGCCTGGTGGAGCAGGCTGAGGTGGCGGCGGACGATGGCGGCGAGGGCGCCACGCTCATCGGTGTCGACCATCACGCAGAGGAAGCGGCGGTTGAGAAAATCGGCCGTCTCGGCGTTGGCGAAGGTCTGGCGGAGCGTGGCGCGGGTGAGTTCGTTGAGCTGTGAGCCGGCGAAGAGGTAGAGGGGCAGGCCGGCCTGTTTCGCGCGGGCGGGCAACTCGGCACTCCACTCCTGCCACTGCACGCGACTGGCCGGTGCGGCGGCGGGCGTGGGTGTTTCGGCGCGGAGGGGGCCGTAGGCGCCGGCGAGGGCGGCGGCGACACACAGCAGAACAGGGAACGGGCGCGGGATCAGCATGGCGGTGATGGGTGGACGGGTTTCAGATTCGGCTGCGGAGCGGGGGCGGGAGGAGTTCGGTCGCGCGCGCCCGGAGCATTGCATCCGGAAACTCGAGACGAAACATCTTGGCGAGTGCGAACAGCCGCATGAGCGACGAGGGACTGAGCGTGCGAAGCATTTCCTCGTCGAGCTCGGCGAGGCAGCGGGTGAAGAGCGGGCGGGCGAGTTCGGGCTCGCGGGCGAGCACGAGCAGGATGGCGACGCTGAGGCGCCGATCCCAAGCGATGCTCTCTTGGGCGCCAGCGGCGAGCAGCGTGCGAATCGCCTCGAGACTGGTGTTCACGCCCGCGCGATCGCCCTGTGCCATCTGGATCTGGGCCAGGGCGGCGACGGCGCCGAGGTCGCCGGGGAACTGCTTCAGCCGATCGACGGAGGCGACGGCTTCCGGCTGCATGCCGCTTTCCACGAAATACTCGGCGAGGCGGGCCGCGGCCAGCGCCTCCTCCTGCTCCTCGACGACGGACAACACCATGACGGCCGCGCCGGGCAACTGGGCGGAGGGCGGAATGTGGTAGGCCATCGGGCGCAGCCAGAGGGGCAGTTGCCACTGGTTGAGAATCGCGAGGAAGTTGTTGTGGGCTGCCGTGGCGGTGTCGGCGCCGGTCCCGCCGCCGGCGAAACCGTCGAGCAGGCGGTTCCAGGAGGGCAGCACGAGGTGCGTGATTGTGCGGTGTTGGACGAGCGCGAGGGCTTCCTCGGGCGTGCTGGCCCGGGCGAGGCGCACGGTGCCCGAGAAGCCGTCCTCGTTTTCCGGAGCCATCGAGCCGACGACGGGCAACCCGCCGTAGTAGGCGAGGGCCGAGGCGAGATCGGGCGGGGCGAACACGACCGCCGGTTGGCCGGCGGTGCGGGCGGCGAGCCAGTGCGCGAGGTCGCGCTCAAGGATGCCCTGCAGCTCGTGGGCGGCGACGTCATTGGAGCTCGGTGCCTGTCGCGCGGGAGCGAGTGCGAGCAGGGAGGGCACCAGCGTGGCGGCCGCGGCGGCGAGGATGCCCCAACCGCGGCCGGTCAGCGCGGCGGTTCCGGGCACGGCGAAGAGCGCGAGCGCGACGGCGAGCAGCGCGCAATCGAGCGGGCTGAAATGGGAGAGGTAGCGGCAGGCGAAGGCGGCCGACAGCACTGCCGGCCCGAGCAGCAGGACGATCGTCGCGCGGCGCGGAGCCGTGCGACGCCAGCACAGGCCCAGGAAGGCCGCCAGCGTCAGCACCGGCGTCAGTGCGGCCCAGAACGCGAGGGAGGTGCCGGCGTCGGCGGCCCAGGCGCCGAGGTGCCGCGCGGAGATGCCGGGGGGCAGGTGGGTGAGCGCGAGGCCGCCGAGACTTGCGGTGGAGAATCCGGCGGAGCCCGTCAGGATCATCGCGGTGGGCAGCGCGGCGACGGCCGCGAGCGCAGCTCCGAAACGCCAATACCCGGGTGCGTCGTTTCCAGGATTGCGGCGGGCGATCCGGGGCAGCGCCCAGGCGAGCGCTTCCCCGAGGCCGATGGCCGCGAGACCATGAAGCGGGTGAACGATCTCGGGCCGGAACCGCAGGTTGCCCGGTGCGTAATCGAGGAAATGGAACGCGATACAGCCGAGGCCGAGGCTCCAGCCCCAGAGGCGCCAGCCGGCCGGTGCGAGGAGCGGCGTGGCGGTATCCGAGTTGCGGACGGCCAGCGCGGCGACGAGCGCGCCGCCGGCGAGGCCCAGCACGGTCGGGAGCAGCGCGGTGGTTTCGATCCAGAGGCCGGCCGCGGCGGCCAGACCGGCGACGATGAAGGGGGCGCGTGGCGCCGAAGCGGGCAACGGCGCGGCGGATTGAGCCGCGGTTACAGAACCGAGCCCAACGCCCAACAGCGGCAGCAAGGACCACAGCACACAGACCAGCGCGAGGGAGCGCGAGTCGGGCAGGCCCGGCGCAAAAGTGCCGGCGAAGGGGTAGAGCGCGACCACGCCGAGCGCGAACAGGGCGGCGGCGAGCGGGCCGAGGCGCCGCAGGATCCACGGCAGCGAACCGGCGAGAACCAGCAGGTGCAGGAGCGGCCCGGCGTAGAGGGCGGCGCGCTCGACGGCGCGGCCGGGCGGACCGCCGGTGATGAGGCTGTCGCACCACGCCAGGCCGGCGAGCCACCAGGCGTACGGCGAGGCGGCGAACGCAGGCCGGCCGAACGGGGCGTTGTCGTAGTCGACCTTGCGCACGCGGTGTTCGCCGGTCGCGAGCAGGTGTTGGGCGGCGGCGATCCATTGGTGGCCGTCGGCCAGCGGCTGGGCGAGGACGAGGTTGCGCTGGCCGCCGTGCCAGCCGGTTGGTGACGCCGCATCGAGTTGCGGGGCGTCGACTGACCAGCCGGGAAGTCCGCTGAGGTGGACCGCCCGCTCCGCGCGGAGCCAATGAATCCCGCCGAGAAACGCGGCGGCGAGCACGGCCACGACGAGCCAGGAGAGACTGCGGGGAGGGGAGGACTCGCGCATGGTGGCGTGGCGGGGGCGTGCGGGAATGGCGGCAGGCAAGACGATCGAGCGGCCAACGCAAGCCCGCAGGGGGCTCTTGACTCGGCCCGGGGGCCGCCGCGTAGTTCCGCGGCATGTTCGCCCTGGTTTGTCCCCCTCGCCAGCGGCGGCTGCGCCGGTCGGGCGTGGCTGCGCGGTGCCTGCTCGCCCTGCTGCTGGCGGCGTCCGCGGCGGGGGCGAAACCGGACCAGGCGGAGGGTCTGACGGCGACGCCGTTGGCGGCCCGTTCGGGGCCGCGCGGCGCGACGCTCTTCACGGAAATTGCGCCGGCGGTCTCGGGCTTGAAGGCCGACAACGCCTACGCCGACCCACGGATGTGGTCGACGCGCTACCACGAGTTCAGCGTCGGCGCGATCGGCACCGGCGTGGCGATCGCCGACTACGACGGCGACGGGCGCCCCGATATTTTCGTCGTGAGCAAGGTCGAGAGCGGCCGGCTCTTCCGCAATCTCGGCGGGTTCCGCTTCGAGGACGTGACGGCGAAGGCCGGCGTGACCGACGACTCCGGCGAATGGAAACAGGGCGCGGCGTTCGCCGACGTGAACAACGACGGCCGGCCCGATCTTTACGTCTGCCGTTTCGCCGCCCCGAACCACCTGTTCATCAACCAGGGCGACGGCACGTTCCGCGAGGAGGCTGCGGCCCGTGGGCTGGCGTTGAACGACGCGAGCAGCATGGCGGCCTTCTGCGACTACGACCGCGACGGGTGGCTCGACGTCTACCTCCAGACCAACCTGCTCGATGTCGCCGCCCAGCCGAACGGCCAGCGCGACCGCCTGTTCCGCAACGAGGGCGACGGGCGCTTCACCGACGTGAGCGAGCGCGCCGGGATCCGCGGCGCCACGCAGGGGCATTCGGCGACCTGGTGGGATTTCGACGGCGACAACTGGCCCGACCTCTATGCGGCCAACGATTTCGCTGCGCCCGACTCGCTCTACCGCAACAACGGCGACGGCACGTTCACGGACGTGAGCCGCGCGGTGGTGCCGCACACGCCGTTCTCCTCGATGGGCGCCGACCAGGGCGACATCGACAACGACGGCCGGATCGACCTCTTCGTCGCCGACATGGCGACGACCACCCGCGCCAAGGATCTGCGCGGCATGGCGGACTCGCGGGTGCGGTTGAAGGAGCCCGCGGACAGCGATCCCGGCGCGCCCCAGCACTCGCGCAATGTCCTGTTCCTAAATACAGGCACCGGCCGCTGCCTGGAGGTCGCGCAACTGGCCGGTCTCGGCGGCACCGACTGGACGTGGGCGCCGCGTTTCGAGGATCTCGACAACGACGGCCGGGTCGACCTGCACATCACGAACGGCATGAACCGAGAGCAGACCAACGCCGACCTGCTCGACCGGATCATGGTGGCGGAGAACCCCGCCGAGCGGGTTCGCCTGATGCGCAACGGCCCCGTGCTGGCGGAGGAGAACCTCGCGTTCCGGAACCTCGGCGACATCCGGTTCGAGAACGTGAGTGCCGCGTGGGGCCTGAACCAGAAGGGCGTGAGCTTCGGGTCGGCGTTCGCCGATCTCGACGGCGACGGTGACCTCGATCTGGTCTTCGTGAACTACCAGGGGCCGCCGACGTTGTTGCGCAACGACGGCGACTCCGGGCATTCCCTTGTCGTGGCGCTGCGCGGGACCCGCTCGAACCGGTTTGGCGTCGGCGCGGTGGTGCGGCTCGAGACTGCGGCCGGACCGCAGGTGCGGCAGTTGGTGCTGGCGCGCGGGTACGGCTCGACGAGCGAGCCCGTGCTGCACTTCGGGCTCGGTGCGGAGACCGCGGTTCGCCGGCTCACGGTCACGTGGCCCAGCGGAGGGGTCCAGGAGTTCGCCGGTCTCGCGGCCGACCAGCGGCTGACGATCACCGAGGCGGACGCCGCCACGCCGACGGCGCCGGCGAACATGCCCTCGCCGCAGTTCACCGAAGTCTCGGCGCGTATCGGTCTGGCGGTTGCGGTGGAGGAGGCCAAGGGCGACGCCACGCTGGCGCAACCGCTCCTGCCGTTCCGCTTCAACCGCCGCGGGCCGGCGCTCGCGGCGAGCGACCTCGATGGCGACGGCCGCGCCGAGCTGGTGCTCGGCGGCACGACACGCTCGCCGCTGCGCCTGTTGCGCGCCCGGCACGATGGGATGTTCGCCGCGATCCCGCTGGCGCGCCCCGCCGCGGCGATCCCGATCAACGACGGCCCGGTGCTCGTGTTCGACGCCGACGGCGACGATTGTGAGGACATTCTGGTGGCGAAGGGTGGGGCGGCGTTGCCGGAGGGTGCGTCGTCGTACCGCCCGGAGTTGTTGCGCGGCGACGGGCAGGGCGGTTTCGCGGCGGCGCCGGCCGAGGCGGCCCCGGCGCTGCCGGTGGCAGCCGGGGCGATGGCCGCGGCGGACTTCGATCGCGACGGCCGGCTCGATGTCTTCATCGGCGGCCGGCTGGCGCCTGGTTCCTACCCGCTGCCGGCGCGCAGCGGACTCTTTCTCAATCGCGGCGGACGCTTCGAGGATGTGACCGACTCGCACGCACCCGGTTTGCGCATGGTCGGGCTGGTGACCTCGGCGCTCTGGTCGGATGTGGATGGCGACGGCTGGCTGGATCTGCTGCTCGCGCTGGAGTGGGGCACAATCCGTTACTGGCACAACCGGCAGGGCGCAGGCTTCGAGGACTGGTCGGAGCGGGCCGGGTTTGCGTCGGCGGGGGCGGGCTGGTGGACGGCGCTTGCCACGGCCGACTGCAACGGCGATGGCCGACCGGACTTCGTCGCCGGAAACCTGGGACTGAACACGCCCTACACCGCGAGCGCCGCGGAACCGGCGCTGCTGTTCGCAGGCGACTTCAAGGGCGGCGGGGGCGGCCGACAGCTCGTCGAGGCGGCGCACGAGGGCGGGGTGTTGCGGCCGGTGCGCACCCGGAAGGAACTCGGGGCGAAGATCCCGCCAATCCTGAAACGTTTCTCCAAGACCGATCCGTTCGCCGCTGCGCCACTCGAGGAGATTCTTGGCGCCGAATCGCTGGCGGCGGCCACGCGTTTCGCGGCGACGGAGTTTCGCAGCGGCGTCTTCCTCAGCCGGGCGGACGGGACCTACGAGTTCCGGCCATTGCCGCGGCTAGCGCAGGTGGCGCCGATCCAGGGGCTGGTCGCGACGGATCTCGACGGCGACGGCTGCGCCGACCTCGCGTGCGTGCAGAACTCGTACGCTCCGATCCCGTACACCGGGCGATTCGACGGCGGGCTGGGATTGTGGTTACGCGGCGACGGTCGCGGCGGGTTCGTGCCGCTGCCGCCGCTGGAGTCGGGCCTGGTCGTGCCGGGTGATGCGAAGGCGCTGGTGGTGGCCGAGGTGGGTGGCGACGAGACGCCGGATCTCGTGGTTTCGCGCAACAACAGCACCGTGCTCTGTTTCCTCAACCAGCGGGGACCCGGGCTGAATCCGCTCACCGTCGTTTTGCGCGCCGGAGCCGGCAATCGCGCCGCAGTCGGCGCCCGGGCGACGCTCGAACTCGTCGACGGCAGTCGGCAGACCGCGGAGGTCGCGCTGGGTTCGGGCTATTTCAGCCAGTCGGCGCCGGAGCTCCACTTCGGCTATCGCGACGGGAATGGCCCAAAGATGCTGACCGTCCGCTGGCCGGGCGGTCGCAGCACGGAGCATGCGGTGCCGGCCGGCGTGGCGCGATGGGTGGTCCGAGCGGAATAAAAAAGCCCGGCGGTGAAGCCGGGCTGGGGAGAGGGGAAGCGGCTCAGGCCTTCGCCTTCGGCCGCTTTTTCGCGGCCGGCTTCTTGGCGGGCTTCTTGGCCGGCTTTTTCGCCGGAGCGGGTGCGGGCTGTTCCTCGAGGTCGGGTTCCACCGGGAGGACCGCCACGGGCTTCGCGGCGGCAACGACCGCATCGGTACTGAATTGGGAGGTGCCCTGCGGGTCGTAGATGTAGCCCACGCCGTGGATCGTGCGGAAGGCGTTGAGCTGGATGCCGTGGGCCTCGAAGAGGTCGCGAACCTTCACGATGTACTGGTCGAGCGAGCGGCTGCGGACGTCGGCATGGATGCCCCAGACGGAGTGAATGAGCGCCTTGCGCGGGATGACGACGCCCGGGTGGTCGTTGAGGTAGGAGAGAATCCCGAGTTCCTTGCGGCCGATCTTGGCGATCTGGTTGCCGGGAAACTCGATCTCGAGGCGCAGGGGCAGGACCTTGGCGCCGAGGAAGTCGAACGGCTCGTCGGTCACGCGGACGTTCTTGGAAACGTTGAGGTCGCCGGTGGTCTCGGCGCGGCGCAGGACAGCGCGGATACGGGCGATGAGCTCGGGGTAGCTGAAGGGTTTGACGATGTAGTCGTCGCCGCCCATCTCGTCGAGGCCCTTGATCTTCATGCCCTCGGCGTTGGTGCCGGTGACGAAGATGGTGGGGATGCGGATGTCCTCGGCGCGGAGCTCCTGGAGGAAGGCGAAGCCGCTCGAATCCGGGAGATTCAGGTCGAGCAGCATGAGGTTGGCGAAGTTGCGCTTGAGGAAGCGCATCGCGGGGGCGCAGCGGTAGTAGACCTGCGTCTGCATCCCGGCGTTGTCGAGGTGTTCGGCGATGACGTTGGCGAGCTGTTCTTCGTCTTCGACGATCAGGATGAGCGGCTTCGAGATCCGTGGCATGCTGGGAAGGGCGCGCGAGGGTTACGGTTGGGGTGTCAGACCGGGCCGAGCGGGGCTGGCTGTTCCTCCACCGCAGGCTCGAGCTTCCGGGCGGAGCAGGGGGGCGGAATTGTAAAAAGTCAAAGCGATAAGCGGCGGGTAGATGCCGAGCTTGTTGACGGTGCGGTTTTTGGGCTTGAGCCGCACTGCGGCGGCGGGATGCATGGACGCGTGCCTGAAGTAAAACCTCTCCTGATGCTGGGCCTGCCGAAGGGCAGCCTGGAAGAATCCACCAAGAACCTGTTCGCCAAGGCCGGGTTCAAGATCACGACCAGCTCGCGCTCCTATCGCCCGTCCATCGACGACCCGGAGCTCGACGGCCGTTTCATCCGCGCCCAGGAGGTCAGCCGCTATGTCGAGCATGGGTTCTTCGACTGCGGTCTCACCGGGCAGGACTGGATCCTTGAGAACGAGTCCGACGTCGTCGACGTCTGTGATCTGATCTACTCGAAGGCGTCCACGCAGAAGTCCCGCTGGGTGCTCTGCGTGCCTGAGTCCTCGCCGATCCAGAAGGCCGAGGATCTCGCCGGCAAACGCGTGGCGACCGAACTGGTCGGCACCGTGAAACGTTATTTCGAGCAGAAGGGCGTGAAGGTCGACGTCGAGTTTTCCTGGGGCGCCACCGAGGTGAAGGTGCCAGACCTCGTCGACGCGATCGTCGACATCACCGAGACCGGTTCCTCGCTGCGCGCGAACAAGCTGCGCATCGTCGACACCCTGATGGAGACCAACACCAAGTTGATCGCCAACAAGGCCAGCTGGGCCAATCCCGCCAAGCGCCAGAAGATCGAGACGATCGCCATGTTGCTCAAGGGCGCGCTCGAGGCCGGCAGCAAGGTGGGCCTGAAGCTCAACCTCCCGAAGTCCTCGCTCGAGGCCGTCGTGAAGGCGCTGCCGTCCCTGCGCAATCCCACCGTCTCCCCGCTCACCAATCCCGAGTGGATCGCCCTCGAGACGATCGTCGACGAATCCGTCGTGCGCGTGTTCATCCCGCAGCTCAAGGCGCTCGGCGCCGAGGGCATCGTGGAATACCCGCTCAACAAGGTCGTTTATTGACCGCCGGCCGGCCCGTGCCGGGCACGTGAAATCGTGCCCGGGCGGACGCGAGTTTCCTCGCGTCGCCGTGCCCCTTCTGCGAGGAGCTTCCGCGTGAGCATTGTCACTCTCGGACTGCTGCAACACACCTGCGTGCCGGACCCGGAGACCAACCTCCGGTGCACCCTCGCGCAGGCCGACGCCGCCGCGGCCCGCGGCGCGCAGATCATCTGCACCCAGGAACTCTTCCGCTCGCAGTATTTCTGCCAGAGCGAGGACTACGCGCACTTCGGCCTCGCCGAGCCGGTCCCGGGGCGCACCGTCGAGCTCTTCCAGGAACTCGCGAAACGCCGCGGCGTGGTGATCATCGCCTCGCTCTTCGAACGCCGCGCGCCCGGTCTCTACCACAACACCGCCGCGGTCATCGACGCCGACGGTGCGCTGCTCGGCACGTACCGGAAGATGCACATCCCGGACGATCCGCTCTTCTACGAGAAGTTCTATTTCACGCCGGGCGACACCGGGTTTCGCTCGTGGCAGACGAAGTTCGGACGCATCGGCGTGCTGATCTGCTGGGACCAGTGGTACCCCGAGGCCGCCCGCCTCACCGCGCTCGACGGCGCCGAGATCCTTTTCTATCCGACCGCCATCGGCTGGCACCCGCAGGAGAAGGCGCAACTCGGCGCCAAGCAGCACGGCGCGTGGGAAACCATCCAGCGCAGCCACGCCGTGGCCAACGGCTGCTACGTGGCCGCCATCAACCGCGTGGGCCATGAGGCGCCCGTCGGCGGCGATGGCCTGGAATTCTGGGGACAAAGTTTCGTCGCCGGTCCGCAGGGCGAGCTTCTCGCCAAGGCCGCGACCTCCAGCGACGAGACGCTGCTCGTGCCCGTCGACCTCGGCGCCCTCGACGACCTGCGCTGCCACTGGCCGTTCCTGCGCGACCGCCGGGTCGACGCCTACGGTGATCTCACCAAACGTTTTCTCCGCTAACCTCTGCGACTCCCTTTCCTCCGCGTGCCCGTCCGCAAAGCCAGCTCCCGTTCTGCCGCCTCCGCTCCCGCCGCAACACCCGCGGCGCTCGGGTTCCGCATGCCCGCCGAGTGGGAGCCGCAGGCCGCGCTCTGGCTGTCTTGGCCGCACAAGCGCAAGACCTGGCCGAAGCAGTTCCGCCCGATTCCCCCCGCCTTCGCGAAGATCGTGGCCGCGGTCAGCCGGTTCGAGCCGGTGCGCATCAATGCCGCCGCCGCGTTGCAGGACCGCGCTCGTGCGCTTTGTGAGGCTGCCGGGGCTCAGATGGCGCGGGTGAAGTTCTACGATCATCCGACCAACGACACCTGGTGCCGCGACCACGGCCCGATCTTCCTGAAGCACACCCGCACGGGCGAAGTGGCGCTCACCGACTGGGAGTTCAACGCCTGGGGCGGCAAGCACCTGCCGTGCGACCACGACAACGCGATCCCTGAGCTCATCGCGAAGCGCCTGCGCCTGCGCCGCTTCGTGGGCCCGATGGTGCTCGAAGGCGGCTCGCTCGATGTGAACGGCGAGGGCCTCTTGCTCACCTCCGAGCAGTGCCTGCTCCACCCGAACCGCAACCCCACGCTCACCATCGAGCAGATCGAGCAGAACCTCCGCGATTTCCTCGGCGTGCACACGATCCATTGGCTCGGCCAGGGCCTCGTGGGCGACGACACCGACGGCCACGTCGACGACCTCACGCGCTTCTTCAAAGCCGACGGCATCGTCACGCTGGTCGAGACCAACAAGCGCGACACCAACTTCGCCGCTCTCGACGACAACCTCCGCCGCCTCCGGAAACTGCGTACGCCGGCCGGCAAGCCGTTCGATCTCGTCGAGCTGCCCGCGCCGAAACGCGTCGCGTTCCAGGGCGTGCGCGTGCCGGCGAGCTACGCGAATTTTCTCATCCTCAACGGCGCCGTGCTCGTGCCCACCTTCCGCCAGCCGCAGGCCGACGACCGCGCCTGCGCGATCCTCGCCGCGTGTTTCCCGGGTCGCGAGATCGTGCCGCTCGACTGCTACCACCTGATCTGGGGCCGCGGTTCGCTGCACTGCATCTCGCAGCAACAGCCGGCATGAGGGACGCTGCCATGGAAGCGAGTAGTGAAGAGCGAGGAGCGAGCATTCGGAAGTGCCGCCGATCTCCTGCCTCCTTTCTGGGGGCTTTTCACTCCAGTCTCCCGGATCCTTACGAAGCCCCGGTTGAACTGCACCAAAGGTGGAGGTGCCCGTGGGTAGGGCCGGCGCTCCGCGCCGGCGGCGGACGCCGGCGGAGCGGCGTCCCTACCGAGGCAAGCCCGATTGAATCGGGAGGATTAAGGACAGTCTTCCAGCTCCCATTTTTCCCTGTCTTCGAATGAACACCAAATTCCTCTCCCTCCTGCTCGCAATCGGTGCGGCGGTTCTCCTTGGCGGTTGCGACACGATCGGCGAGCCCTTGGGGCGGCGTTTCAATCCGCCGCCGGTGCAGGAGATCGTCGAGGCCCCGGCGGAGCGGGTGTTCGACGCCGCGGTCGCGGCGTTGCGGGAGATGGGCTACACGATTCGCAGTGCGAAGCCGAAGCAGGGCCTGATTGAGGCCTACGGCCGGCTGGGCATCGACGACGCCTTCCGTTCCTCGAACCAGCACAACTGCAAGGTGACCATCGTTGCCACGCCCGACGGCGCGGCCGACGTGCAGCTCGAGGTGCGCGAACAGGTCGAGGAGCGCACCGGCGCCGGCCAGATGCGCCAGAGCGAGCAGATCCTGCCGCGGGGCGGCGTCCACGAGCGTTTCTACGCGGAAGTGCGGTCGCGCTTGTGATGCGCCGGCTCCTAACCCTGGCGATGTGAGTTGAAGGTGTAGGTTGAAGTGAAAAGGGCAGGGCGCGGCGCCGCCGAGCCGCAGCCATCGGAGCGGGACGCGGCGAATCTGGAACTCAGGAAATCAGGAAACGGATTGCCGGCACGCCTGCGCGTAGGGCTTTAGCACGCCCTGATCCGGTAGGGTGCACTACTGACGCATTCCATAGGCAGGTGAGAATGTGGAAGGCTGGGAATCAGGAACGGCGCGTAGAGTGCGATGCGGGGCGAAGGCGGGGATGAACCAGGAAGAGCGTGTTCTTCCTCGATCATCTGGCCGCTGGAACCTGGGAAATCCGTTACGGGATGAGGGCGGTCACGGCGGGCGACTTCCGGGCGTTGCCGGTGCAGGTCGAGGCGATGTACGTGCCCGAGATCCGGGCCAACAGCGACCCAACCCGCCTGCGGATCGAGAAGCGCGAGTGAACGCCGGGCGAAACCGAACACGTCAACCAATAGTTGACATGGTCGGTTTTCGGAGGAGGGAGGAGGGCGCTGGCATTGGGCGTCGCGCTCCGGTGCGCTGATGCGGTGTAGGCGCCCGATACGCCCTTCACGGCCAAGTAGTTCCCCTGCGTATTCGGATGGCGGGCGTGAAGCCCGCCCCACCACCGGAAGCGTCTTTGAGCATCGTCACCGCGCGCCGCAATCAGTGGGTCGAGCGACGAGCGTCTGCACGCTCACGGCCTCAGGTCTGCGGATCGAGGTCGGGGGTCGGCTCGGGGAGCAGGGAGCCGAGGAGGCCGCCGGGTTTCAGGCCGGCGGTGAGGCGGCGGCGGATCTCGTGCAATTGGCGGCGGTGTACCCGAAGATGGGAGACGCTGAGGTAGTGCCAACGGGCGAGGTCGAGTTCGCCGAAGAGCGGGTGCCGGTGGTTGCAGTCCCGGCGCGGGCCGAGCTCGGCTTCGACGATGCCCGGGTAGTCGCGGCCGAGCTGGCGGAGCAGCGGCAGCACCTCCACGCCCTTGGCGCCGCGCGGGCGCATGGCGGCGCGGGTGAAGGGCTCCGGCGGCTGTTCGCCGCGGCTGAGGAAGATGAGCGTGCGGCCAATCGCCTCGCCGACGAGCACCGCGTGTTCGACGACCATCGCCGCCGACCAGTCGCGCTCGTCGTCCTCCAAACCGATGATGGGGCTGACCAGCACGCGTTGCACGAAATCATCGGCGGTGAACCGGCCGCAGAGTTCCTCGATGCGGTGGATTTCCGCGGCGAAATCCTTGGTGGCGCGCTCGAAGGAGGTCGTGCGGCAGTAGGCGGGAAACGAGACGTAGCGTGCGACGAAGTCCTGGTACCACGGCAATTCGTCGTGGTTGCCGCCGGTGGCGGGGAGTTGGTCGTGGTTCTCGCTCATTCGTGCGGAGGCGAGCGTAGGCTCGCGGCTGGATTTGGCCAGTCTGGAGCAGGCGCCGTGCGAGCGGCGAGGCTGTTGGCCGGGGCGTCGACCCGGCTTCTCCGGAGGGCCACCTCAGCGAGGTGGCCTAGAGCAAGCCCCCTGCGTGCATCGCTGCCGAGGCTTCGTGCCGATTGCGATCAGCCGCGGTCGCGGGCGCCGGAGGGAGCGTCCTTCGGGAGCTTGTTGTCGGTGCTGAGGACGAGCACGGGGGTCTTGGTTTTCACGGTGACCTCGACCTCCTTGAAATTCTTGGCCGGGACGCTCTCAAAGGCCTCGCCCATGGTTTCCACGGGGAGTTTCCGGCCGCGGCGGGTGGCGTTGAAGTCGTAGGCGGCCTTGTGCACGCGCTCCTGGAGGGAGAGCGGGCTGGCGTCCTCGGGGATCTGCACGACCCAGCCGGCGAGCTCGTGCTCGGGCATTTCGCCATCGGGGTCGGAGACGAGGATCACGAACTGCTTCTTCTGCGCCGGCGGTTTCTCGTCCTCGGCGACAGCGGCCTCCTCGGTGACCTTGTTGATCTGCTCGAGGATGCGGCGCATGACGGCCGGCTCGAGTTCGTTCTGGCGGAGGATGTCGGCGACTTTGGCGATTTCGATTTTGGCCATGGAGGAGCGGTGGCCTGTTTCAACGGCGCGGCGGCTCAGGCGCCAGCCGTAAATTGCCCGGGGGTGGTGGCAGCCCGAAACATCACGATGGTTCTTGGTTCTCGCGGGGGGTAGCGACGCTAGGCCGAGTAGTCCGCACTGGAGGGGGGGCCGTCAGGTCTTCGTCCGGGGCCGACATCGAAACTCTCACGCGTTCCACTACGAGGCGCTGTGACTCTCGCGAATTCCGCCGACTTCGAAATTCTCACGAATTCCGCTACGAGGTTCTGCCAAGCGCCAAGCTTGGAGTGTGATACCTCCGGGGTGGGCCGGGGCGACGACCCGGCCTCTCAGGCCACTCAGGCTTAGGCGGGCGCGGGCGGGGAGTGCTGCGCGGCGCTCGGCCGCCGCACGGGGAGGGAGAAGAAGAACGTGGCGCCGTGGCCGGGGGTGCCCTCGGCCCACATGCGCCCGCCGTGCCGCAGGATGATGCGCTTGGCGTTGGCGAGGCCGATGCCGCTGCCCTCGAAGTCGCGGACGTTGTGCAGGCGCTGGAAGACGCCGAAAAGTTTCGCGGCGTATTGGGGGTCGAAGCCGGCGCCGTTGTCGCGCACGAAGACGACGTGCTCGGCGAGGTTGGTGTCGTCGAACGGCTGGGCGCCGATCTCGATGACCGCGGGCTGGCGGTGGCGCGTGAACTTGATCGCGTTGTGCAGGAGGTTGGCGACGACCTGTCGCAGCAGCGCGGTATCGGCGCTGACGATCGGCAGCGCGCCGATCTTCCATTCGACCAGACGGTTCTCGAACTCGGGGCGGAGCTCGGCGATCACCTGGGTGACGAGGGCGGCGAGGGCGATCCGCTCGGGGCGCAGGTCGGCGCGATTGAGGCGCGCGAAGGCGAGCAGGCTGTCGATGAGCTGGCTGAGGCGGATCGTCTCGGTGGCGATGATCTGGAAGAAACGGCTGCTCTCCGCGTCGAGGGTGCCGCGGTTGCGGCGGCGGAGCAGGTCGACGAAGCCGTTGATGTTGCGCAGCGGGGCGCGGAGGTCGTGGGAGACAGAATACGAGAAGGCCTCGAGCTCCTGGTTGCTGGCGACGAGCTGTTCGTTGCTCCGGACGAGCGCCTCGGTGCGTTCGCGGATGCGGCGTTCGAGCTCGGTGCTGAGCTGCCGGAAACGCTCCTCGCTCGCCCGCAGCGCCGAGGCCTGCTGGAGGGTTTCGTCCATGTTGGCGGCGAGCTGGCGGTTGGCATTGTTGAGTTCCGCCGTGCGCTGCGCGACGAGCCGCTCCAGCCGGGATTTGTCGCGGCGTTCGCGCCAGGTGGCGTACCAGGCGACCAGGCCGATGAAGGCGAGGGCGGCCACGGTGTAGAGGGCGTAGGCCGTGTGGGTGCGGAACCACGGCGGGGCGATCGCGAACGCGATCCGCGCCTCCTCGCCGGCGGTGCCGTCGAGCAACGGCCGGACCCGGAAGACGTACGCGCCCTCCTTGAGCCGGTTGAACACGGCGGAGCCCACCACTCCGGTGGCGACCCAGTCGGAGGCGGCGCCGTCGAGCTGCACCTCGAAGGTCACCGTCTGGGACGGGGGCGCCTCGATCGCGACGAAGTCGAACACGAGGGAGTTGTCGGCGAACGGCAACGGCGCGAGGCGGTCGCGGGTGGGGAAGAGCGTCCGACTGGTGTTTGGAAGGTGGATGCGCGTGAGGAGCGCCCGGGGGCTGGCGGGGGCGGGCAGCGGCACGGCGGGGTCGTAGCGGGCGAGCTGGAGTCGTTGATGGAGCCACACGGGGCCGCCGGCCTCCGGGGTGGTGACGATCGGGTGCAGCCCCGGGGGAAAGCTTTCCTCGAGGCGCCGGAAGCCGCGGCCGCGGCGTTCATAGAGGTTGATCCGGCTGGAGGTGCCAAACCAGTGGCGGCCCAAGGCGTCGACTCCGGGGCGGCCGACCAGATCCGCCGCGGCCTCGGGGATGGCGGCGATCGTGGCCAGGTCAGGGACGAAGCGGCGGGTGGCGGGGTCGAGGCGCAGGAACCGCCCCCCGACGTTGGCGCGGATCTCGCCGTCGAGGAGTGCGAGCTGCACCCAGCCGCCGGCCAAGCCGTCCGCGGCCTCGAAACGGGTGACGCGGATCTCGTCGCCCACGAGCTCGAGACTGGCGGACCGGGCGGTGCCCAACTCGGCCCAGAGGCGCCCTTCGTTGTCCTCGATCGCTCCGTACACGCCGCCGAGGCCCGGGGCGGGCACGGTGCGCACCTCGTAGGTGTCGCCGGTGGGCCGCAGCCAGCCGGCGCTGTTCTCGGCAAAGAACGCCCAGCGGCCGAGCGGGTCCGGGGTGGCGACCAGATGGGCGTTGCTCACGCCGGGGACGACGAGGGACCAACCGGCGGCCTCCCGGCGGAAAATCCCGGCGCGACCGCCGGCGAGCAGCGTGCCGGTGGCCGTCGAGAGCGAGCACAGAAACTCGTCGGCCGGGGAATCGATCTCGAAGCGGAGGAGGCGGCCGTCGGCGTCGTAAACGCCGCGTTGCGCGAGTCCATCGCAGAGCAGCCACAGGCGCCCTTGGAACCGAAAGGGTTGCACGAAGCCGAGCGCGGTGGAAACCAGCGGTTCGTAGTGCGAGAGGCGCGCGGGGAACTCGACTTGGACCACGCCGTCGTTGAGAAGTCCCCACACGACGCCGTGGGGAGCGAAGAAGAGGCGCCGGACCCGGGCCAGCCGGTGGTCGAGCGAACGGTCGAGCATCTGGACGGTGCGCCCGTCCCGGTCGAAGAACACGAGGCCCACATTGTCGACCGCCGCGGCAAAACGGTCGGGGACGGTGGCGCAAAGGTCGTTGATGCGGTTGAGGCCCGCCAGGGGGCCGCTCGGGAGGTAGGGCAGGATCGCGCCGTCAGCGAACCGTTGGAGCCCGTGCCGGTTGGTGCCGACGAGGAGGTTGCCGCCGCCGAGATCGAGGCCGCAGGTGACGGTGTAACTGACGTTGGTGGTGCGGGCGCTGATGGCGGGCTCGAGCCCGGTGGGCGTCACGCGCCAGAACGAGCCGTCGGCACGGTCGCTGAGGTAGTGGGTGCCGCCGAGCACCAGCGCGCGCTCGAGGTCGGTGATCTTGCCCAGCTCGCGCGGTGCGATCCCGGGCCGCCAGGTGCACACGGTGCCGTCGCCGCCATGCCAGTACCATTGCCCCGGGACGGTGGCGACGGTCGCGGGACTGAACGCGGGATCGGGTGGCGCGCCGACGGTCTCGCGTCGCCAAAACCCGTCGACGCCGAACGTGATCCGATCAAAGGCGCCGGGCGTGCCGACATAGATGGCGCCGCTGGCGTCGATCGCCATCTGGCTGGAGCTGGCGGCGCTTTGTTCCGGGGCGAGCCGGTAGACTTCCCAGCGGGTTCCGTCGCCGAGGGCGAGTTCGCGACCGGCGAGGGCGACGACGCGGCCGTCGGGGAGCGGCTGGAGGTCGGTGGGCGGGGAACTGAGCCCAAGCGACGAGGAGGAGCGAATGATGAAGGCTGGGACTCCCGTCTCGTTGAGCCCCGGGGTGGGGGCGTCGATGCCGACCGCCTGGGCCCACGCAGGCGGCGTGAGCAGGACGAGCCCGAGCACCACCCCTCCGAGGCGCAGGAGGGCGCGAGAGGCGGCCTGGTAGTACGGTCGCAGCCGTGGGAGCAGGGCGGGCATGACGATGCACCTTCTCCTTCGGCCGGTTGGGCGAGTTCTGGAAGGAAACCAAAGGCGGTGCCGTCACGGCGGGGGCGCAGCGCCGCCGGCAAAGTGAAGGTGCGGAGGAAACCGCGAAAGGGCTCCAATGAACGCGAAGCCCGGAGAGCCAGTTCAGCCCAGACGGCAAGGGCTGCACCACCGCGGGTGTGCCCGGTCAACCGTGGCGCCACGGTCCTTCGAGGGGCACACGGATGGATGGCCGGGGCAGGATACCTGTTGCGGAAGGTTGCGGCGGCCGCCGTGGCCGGTGCAAAGTGCCCGCATGGCTTCCGAGGAACGGTTTGATGTCGTCGATGAACAGGACTGCGTGATCGGCTCCGCCCCACGGGCGGAGGTGCATGCGCGCGGGTTGTTGCACCGGGCCGTGCATATCTTCGTGTCCGATGCGGCCGGGCGCGTGCTCGTGCAGAAACGCTCCGCGCGCAAGGACCTGTATCCGAACCAATGGGCAGCCTCGGCCTCGGGCCACGTGGACAGCGGCGAGGACTACGATGGGGCCGCGGTGCGGGAACTGGGCGAGGAACTCGGTGTGACCGGCGGAGCGGCGCTGGAGCGCGTGTGCCGGGTCGAGGCGTGTGAGGAGACCGGGCGGGAGTTCGTGTGGGTCTACCGTTGCCGGCACGACGGACCGGTCGTCGCGAACGCCGACGAGATCAGCGAGGTGGCGTGGCGCTCGCCGGCGGAGATCGACCGGTGGACGGCCGAGCGGCCGGGCGAGTTTGCGCCGTCGTTCCTGCTGGTCTGGGCGCGCTGCCGGCAGCGGCTGATCTGACGCTCTACGGTTCGCTGGCGCCGTGCGGGCGGCCGCGGCGGCGGATGAGGGCGAGGATCTTGTCGTGGATCACGCGGCGGGGTTCACGTTTGTTGGCCTCGGCGATGACGGTCTCCCAGTCGTCGTCGTCGGGCGTGAGGTAGGGTTCCCACGCCTGGAAGCGGGCGGGCTGGTGTTCCCAGAGGATGCTGCCGCCGAAAACGCGCAGGCGCACCTGAAACTTGCGGCCGTCCTCCGTGCGTTTCCAGAAACCGATTTCGACGTTCATGTAGCCCGCACTCTCGCGATCCCCCCGCCGCCCGGCGAGCGAAAGTTGCGGTGTCGCTTCCTTCAACCGCTGCTTCGTCTCGGGAACGTCGAGAGAGTTTGCACGGCTGACGACTTTGCGGCCGGGTTTCGTCTCGCCTCCGCGTACTCCGCGGCTCCGCGTGAGGCTGGATCGAGCCTGGTTACGGAAAGATTCTCACGCGGTGGCGCGCAGAGCGCGGAGACGGAAGGGCGCGGGAGCGAAAAGCCGGCTGGTTTTTTGCCGCGGAATCCTCCTTTCTGGCACGCGACAACCATGGCGAAGAAATCCAGCGGCGATCCGGCCGCGCCCAAGAAGCTCAGCACGTACACGATCAAGCTCGACGGCGACCAGCTGAAGAAGCTGCGCGCGGCGTGCGTGGCGAAGTCGTGGGAGCCGTTCGAGGTCGCGTACACGCACTTCGCTTTCAAGGGACCGGACTGCAACGTGAGCGCCTACACGAGCGGCAAGGTCGTCGTCGCGGGCAAGGGCACCGAGGATTTCGTGCAGAACACCATCGAGCCCGAGATCACCGGCCAGGCGAAGCTGGGCTACGACGAGGTGCTGCACCCGGAATGGTTCACGGCGCACGCCGGACTCGACGAGAGCGGCAAGGGCGACTTCTTCGGCCCGGTGATCGCGGCGACGGTGATCGCGGAGAAGTCCGCGATCGACGCGTGGATCGCGGCCGGCGTGAAGGACAGCAAGAAGATCTCCGACCCGCAGATCATCAAACTCGACGACCTCATTCGGAACACGCCCGGCGTGATCGTGGAAACGTGTTTCTGCGGCATGGAGAAGTACAACGAGCTGATGGGGCGGCCGGGCGCCAACCTCAACCGCCTGCTTGCCTGGCAGCACGCCACGGCGCTCAACGCCGCGCTGAACAAGAAGTGGGTTCCGTGGGGCCTGCTCGACCAATTCACCGAACAGCCGCTTGTGCAGCGCGAGCTGGCGAAGAAGGCCACGGCGCAGTTCGACCTGAAGATGCGCACCAAGGCGGAAGAGGACCCGGTGGTCGCGGCGGCTTCGGTCGTGGCGCGCGCGGCGTTCGTGCGCGAGATGCACGACTTGTCCAAACAGTTCGGCGACAAGCTGCAGAAAGGCGCGAGCGCGCAGGTAAAGGTGCAGGCGCACGAGATCATCCGGAAGTTCGGCGCGCCGGCGCTGCGGCGCTTCGCGAAGCTGCATTTCCGCACCGCCTACGAGGTCGTGAGCGAGGCGGGCAAGCTCGACGAGCTGCCCCTCAAGGCCCCGGCCGAGAAGACGGAGTGGGGCTTCCGATGAATGCGGAATGCGGAGTGCGGAGTGCGGATTCCCCGGAAGGGAGCGGCGCTGACCGTTCCCCGGACGGGATTCGTGGCAAGATGATGGCTCGTGTTGCCGGTCGATCCGCGCGCCCCTTGCCGGAGGTCGGGGCGGAAGTGTGCCTCCGTTTCCGGTGCCGGCCCAATCCGCAATCCCCAATCCGCAGTCCGCAATCTCTCTAGGATGGCCAAACGTCGCCAGCTCCGCGGCTTCGACCTGAAGCAGATCGCCGCCTTCGACACGCTCATTGGCGTCGACGAGGCCGGGCGCGGCGCGCTCGCCGGTCCGGTCGTGGCCGGGGCGGTACGCGTGAACCGCGAGTTCCTCGAGGGTCGTTGGGCGCAGACGCGCGCCGCGAAGGTCAACGACTCGAAACAGCTTACCGCCGAGCAACGCGACGAGGTGTTCGCGGATCTGCAGCAACTGGCGCAGGCGGGCGAGATCGTGCTCGGGGTCGGCCGCGCCGAGGTCGGCGAGATCGAGAGCCACAACATCCTCGGCGCGACGAAGCTGGCGATGCGGCGCGCACTGGAGGCGATCTATCCGCCGGAGGTCTTCCGGCGGCGGGAGGAGCCCGATCTGTTCGCCGGCGCGGAGGCGCTCGCGGCGTTCCAACCGACGGTGAACTGCCGCGTGCTGATCGACGGCGTGCCGCTGCGCGGCTTCCCGTACCCGCACGAGGGTGTCGTGCACGGCGATGCGCGGTCGCTGTGCATCGCGATGGCCTCGGTGGCGGCGAAGGTCACGCGCGACCGCGCGATGATCGCGTACGAGGCTGAGTATCCGGGCTACGGTTTCGCGGGGCACAAGGGCTACGGCACCGAGGAGCACCGCGCGGCGCTGCTGCGGCAGGGGCGCTGTTTCCAGCATCGCGACAAGTTTGTGCGCTCGTTCCTGGAGGGGAAGAAGCACGATGTCGTGGGCCAGCTGGGGCTGTTCGGCGAACTGGATCTGGGCGAGGGCGTGGAGTGAACCGGGTGGCGTCAACCAATAGTTGACATGACGGAGGGGAGTGCGGGGCACACCAGCGCGTGATCGGGGCGGAGCTCGGCGGAGGAGCGCCTCCGGGCCTGGACGATGCGGGGGCGGGGCGGCGGTGCGTTCCCCGGTTCGGCGGATGGGGGTGCTTCCCCCGCCGTGGGCGCTGGACGGGCGTGCCCTGCGGAGTTGAAAAACGAAGGCGAGCCGTCAGAACGGGGCGGCGTGGCGAAGAAATCAAACCCCTTGGAGCGTCTGCTCGGCCGGCTCGACCATCTCGATTCGGCGGGTCTGACCACGCTGGTGCAGCGGCTGGCGCGGGAGCGCGGGCTGCTGGAGGCGGTGCTCAACACCGTGCAGGAGGGCGTGCTGGTGATCGCCGACAATGGTACGGTCGAGTACGGCAACGCCGCCGCGGCGCGGCTGCTGGGGCTGAGCGAGGGGGCGCTGACGGGCGCACAGCTCTGGCGTGTGCTGCCCGGACTGAGACAGACCTTGGAGGCGACGCTCCAGCGCGGCGGCCCGCGGCCGGAGGTGATCTCGCGCGAGCTGGAGGTGAGCTACCCGCAGCGGCGTTTCCTGCGGCTGCATCTGGTGCCGTTCGACCGCGAGGCGGCGGAGCAGAACGGACCGCGGCGTTTCACCGCGATCCTGGCCGACATCACGCAGGAGAAGACGACCACGGAGGAGCGGATCGAGAGCGAGAAGATCAACTCGATCCTGCTGCTGGCGGGCGGGGTGGCGCACGAGCTGGGCAACCCGCTCAACTCGCTCACGATCCATCTGCAGCTGCTCGGGCGGAAGCTGAAGAAGCTGCGTTCGATCGACGACGGCGAATCGGCGCGCGAGTCCCTGCGCATCTGCCAGGAGGAGGTCGAACGGCTCGACGGCATCATCACGAACTTTCTCGAGGCGATCCGGCCGCGGCCGCCGGACTTCAGCGACGTGAACCCCGCCGAGGTGCTGGAGGAAGTGCTACGCTTCCAGGGGAGCGAACTGGAGAACCGCGGCCTGAAGGTCGACGTGGAGCTGCCGGCGGAGCCGCTGGTGATCCTCGCGGACCGCAACCAGCTCAAACAGGTCTTCTTCAATCTCGTGAAGAACGCCGCCGAGGCGATGCAGCCCGGCGGGGCGCTGCGGGTGCGTTCGCGCCGCGACGACGAGAGCCTGTTCCTGCTGTTCGGCGACACGGGCAGCGGTATCCGCCAGGAGGACATGGCGCGGATGTTCCAGCCGTACCACACGACGAAGAAGGGCGGCCACGGGCTCGGGCTGATGATCGTGCACCGGATCATGCGCGACCACGGCGGCCAGATCGGCCTCGACAGCCGGGAAGGCGTGGGGACGGTTGTCACGCTGCAATTCCCGTTGAAGCACAAGCGCGTGCGGATGTTGGAACACTGATGTCGCACCGCCGCGGCGGCGGGGCCCGCGCGGGCCCACGATTCCAAACGGCGCGGCCAGGAAATCTTCCGGAAAAATTGGCCGGGTGGTTGAGAACAGCCGGACCATCGCTCAGTGTTGCCGTCCGCGAAATGCCGTCCGTTTACCCCTGGCACGACGCGGGTGCTTTCCGTGTCCATCCCTTGGAAAATTCTCGTGCTGGCCGACCGCGAGGCGGAGCTGAAGTCGCTGCGGCAGGAACTGGAGCGCGCGCGGGCCGCCGCCGAACTGACGCTGGTGCGCAATGGCAAGGATCTCGCCGTCGCGCTGGAGGGCGGCGGGTGCGACGCGGTGCTGCTTACCGCCCGCGTTTCGCGTCTGCATCTGGCGCAGGCGTTGGCGGAGATCCAGAGCCGGGACGCCGCGATGCCGGTTCTCCTGGTGGCGCGGGCTGCCGAGGCAGGGGCGTTGCTCGCGGTCGTGAAGCGGGGCGTGAGCGGGGTGATTCTCGCCGAGGTGCTCGCATTGCTGGCGCCGACCCTGGCGCGGGAGATCCAGCGGCATCAGGAAGTGTGCGCCCAACGGCAGCGCCACGCGCGTCTTCAGTTGCTGGAGACCGCGATGGGGGCGGTGCCGGCGGCCCTGGCCGTGGCCGACGCCGAGGGCGTGATCCTCTGGGCCAATGACGAGTATGTGGCCTTGATGGGCCTCGGGGCCGCGCGGATCGAAGGCGGGACGGTGCCGCTGTTCGAAGGCACCACGGTCCAGTGGTCGGAGGTGCAGCGCGCGCTGGAGGCGACGGGCAACTGGCGCGGCAGCGTGCCGGCGCCGGGCGACACGCACAGCGGGGAACTGCAGCAGATGGTGATCAGTCGGATTCCCCCGGCCGGGGCCTCGCCGCGGTATGTGGTGCTGCGGCAACCGGGCACTGGCGCGACCACGGCGCAGTCGCCGGAGGAACAAGCGGCGGCGCAGCGCAGCGAGTTGTTCGCGGCGATCGCGGGCGGCATTGCGCACGACCTGAACAACATCCTCGCGCCCATCACGATGGCGGCGAACATCCTCGGCGAGCAGGAGCTTTCCGGTGAGAATCTGGACCTGGTGCGAACGGTCGAGCACAGCGCCGAGCGTGGCGCGGCGGTGATCCGCCAGGTGCTCACCTTTGCGAACGGAAGCGACAACTGTGCGATGGACCTGCAACCCCGGTACCTCCTGCGGGAGGTGGCGCGGCTGGCGGCGGGCATCTTTCCGCCGACCATCGGGGTGCGGGCGGAGATTCCGAGCGCGCTGTGGACGATCAACGGCGATCCGGGCGAGATCCACCAAGCGCTGATCAACATCCTCCTCAACGCCCGCGACGCGATGCCCGAAGGCGGACACATTGCGATCACGGCGCACAACCGGACGGTGCCGTCGCTGCCGCGTTCGCCGCTCTTCAATGCGCAGCCCGGAGACTTCGTGGAGATCTCGGTGGAAGATACCGGCGAGGGGATCGAGCCGGAGGTGGCGACGCGGATCTGGGAGCCGTTCGTCACCACCAAGGGTGCGGGAGTCGGCGCCGGGTTGGGGCTGTGCCGGGTGGCGGGCGTTCTCCGCAGTCATGGTGGCTTCGGCGTGCTGCACGCCCGTGCGGGCTTCGGCACCAAGGTGAGCGTCTTTTTTCCGCGCGCGACGGCGGCGACGACGGTTCAGGGGATCGAGGAAGGGGTGCTGCCGGCGCAGAATGCGGGGCGGATTCTCCTCGTCGACGACGAGGAATCGATCCTCACCCTCGGGCGGAAGATTCTCGAACGGGCCGGGTACGAGGTTCTGGTCGCGAGCGAAGGCCGCGAGGCGCTGGGACTGTTCGCTCGTCACCGCTCGGAAATCAATCTGGTGATGACCGACCTGGCCATGCCGGGGATGAACGGCTTCACGCTGGTCTGGGCGTTGCGGCGCAGCAAACCGGACCTTCGCGTGATGGTCGCAACCGGACAGGGTACCGACGCGAATTTGCGCGAGCTTGAGCGGATGGGCGTGCGCGAGGTGCTCCTGAAGCCGTTCACGTCGCGGCGCCTGCTCGAAGCGGTGGCGCAGGCGCTGTCGGAACCGGTCACGTGCGAGCCGGATCTGTTTCTCGATGCGGCGGTGAACGGGGCGTGAGCGGCCGCGCTCCGATCGAAGCGCGAAGGGCACCACGACCGGCGAAGAAAAGCGGCGGGCCTTGGTGGGGCGACGTAGTTGTGACGCCGGCGCGCTCCCCGCCGGTTGAACGCCCCAGCGCGGATTTCGCCTCCAGCGGCGGCCCTATGTTCCGCACGCCCGGGACCGGCCGGGACGCTCAGCGTCACGACGCTCCGGGGAGGGGGACCGACGGGGGCGTCGGCGCAGAGCTGATACCGGGCTATTGGTTGGCGCCGTTGTGGCAGTCGGAGCAGAGCAGCCCGCTGGTTTCCCCGTCGGGGTGTGCGAACTCGAAACCATCGGGGGCGAGCTGGTGGAGTTCCGCGCCGCGGCCCTGGGCGAGAATCACGTGGCAGGAGTTGCAGTCGTTCTGCGTGATGCGGGGCTTGGCGGCGCCGGAGAGCAGTTCGTCGTTGTGGCAGCGGAAACAGCCCGGCCAGTTCTTGTGGCCGATGTTGTCCGGGTAGGCCTTCCAGCTCGCTTTCATCCGCGGAAAGAAGTTCTGCCGATAGACGTTCCGGACTTCCGTGATCGCGGCGTCGAGGGCGGGCCCCGCGGGGTACTTCGCCTGCAGGGCCGTCGCGATCTTCGCCTCGGCCTCCGGCACGGTGGTGTATTCGGCGGTCAATGCCGCGACGGCGTGGCGCTTGAAATGGGGCAGCCCGGAGAGGTCGAGCCGCGCGAGGCGGACCGCGCGTTCGAGGGCGTCGTTGGGCGCGAGGAAATTGTGGGCCGGCCGGGTGTGGCAGTCGACGCAGTCCATCGTGCGGATCGCGGCGGAGGCAGGGTCGTCCTTGAAGTCGCCCTTGCGGTACACCCGGACGGTGCCGTCGGGCTGGGTGGCGCGGACCCAGAGGATGTTCTGGCGCTGGGCGTCGTCGGCGAAGTACTCGACCTTGTTGCTCTTGCTCATGTGCCAATGGATGCCGCCCTCGCGGCCGTGTTCGGCGGCGGCGCCCCCGACGTCGAGCAGGAGGCGGATCGAATAGGGCGTGTTTTCCTTGTTGGAGAGCAGGTGGTTGTAGCGGCGTTCGAGGCTCCCGGTGAAGCGCTCGGGCCAGTGGCATTTCTCGCAGGTGTCCTGGGCGGGCCGCAGGCCGTGGATGGGCGTGGGAATGGGGCGGTTGTACTTGTCGAAGGCGAGCGCGTAGAGCTGCCGGGCGCCGCTCAGCTTCGACTTGAGGTAATAGTCGGCGCCGCCGCCGACATGGCACTGCACGCAGGTTACACGGGCGTGCTCACCGCGCTGGTACGCGACATACTCGGGCTCCATGACCGTGTGGCAGAGGGTGCCGCAGAGCTCGACGGACTCGGTGTAGTGGAAAGTCTCGTAGCTGCCGAACGCGGTGAGCAGGAGGAAGACGAAGGCGCCGGTGAGGAACAGCACGAAGTTGCGGCGGTCGCGCGGCCGGGACAGGTCGACAGTGAGCAGCGCGCTCGGGGCATCGGGATCGGTGCGGGCGAGCCGGCGGCGATGGATGAGCCAGCCGACGAGGATCGCGAGCAGGCCGGTGATGAGAAAGAGCGGGGCGATGACGAAGGTGAGGATGCCGAGGTACTGGTTGCGATCGCCCGTGAAGGTCTGGATGGCAAAGAGGAAGACGAAGGCGAAGAAGCTGCCGGCGGCGACGATGGTGCCGGACAGGCTGATCCAGTTCTCGAACGGGGAGCGGCTTCTGGGGGCGGGGGAGGGGGTGGGGCCGGGGGCGTTGCTCATGGGGAGGTGGGCGGCGTGCGGCCACCGTAAGAAGAA
>JAHFTC010000109.1 GCA_023269585.1 Opitutaceae bacterium | reverse complement strand
GTCCGATGTCGCCACCCATGAGCTCGACGAGCCGGCGGCAGATCGCGAGGCCCAGGCCGGTGCCGCCGAACTGGCGGGTGGTCGAGTTGTCGGCCTGCACGAAGCGGTTGAAGAGCGTCCGCTGCGCCTCGGCGGGGATGCCGATGCCGGTGTCGCGGATCTCGAAGCGGATCCGTTCACCGGCGGCGCGGACGTGCACGGAGACCTCGCCGCGCGGGGTGAACTTGAGGGCGTTGACCACGAGGTTGAGCACGATCTGGCGCAAGCGGATCGGATCGCCACGCACGCGGTGCGGGGTTGTCGGATCGAAGTCGAGCGCGAGGGTGAGCTTCTTCTTGCGCGCGGTTTCGGCCTGGAGGAAGAGCGCGCGTTCGAGTTCCTCCTGAAGGTCGAAGTCGATCGTCTCGAACGAAAGCTGGCCGGCCTCGATCTTCGAGAAGTCGAGGAGGTCATTGAGAATCGCGAGCAGGCTCTCGCCGCTGCCGATGAGGGTGTCGACGAAGTCGCGCTGGTCGGGGTTGAGCGGAGTGCCGAGGAGGAGATTGCCCATGCCGATGATGCCGTTCATCGGGGTGCGGATCTCGTGGCTCATGTTGGCGAGGAAGGCGCTCTTGGCGCGGTCGGCGGACTCGGCGGCCTCCTTGGCCCGTTGCAGGTCGGTGTTGGCTTTGGCGAGTTCGGCCGTGCGGCTGTCCACGCGGCGTTCGAGGTCTTCGCTCAGGTTGCGGTAGCGTTCCTCGCTGCGGCCCAGCTCGGCGGTGCGCTCGCGGACGATTCGCCCGAGGCGCGCCTTCTCGCGACGGTTCAGGAGGACCCAGCCCCCGGTGCCCATCCCCACCAGGAACACGGTGGATACGGCGTAGATGAGATAGGCGGCGCTGGTACGGTACCAGGGCGGGCGAATCGAGAAAACGAACCGCGTCTCCTCGCCGATCGCGTCGCTGGACCGCGGGCGCACGCGCAGCGTGTAGCGGCCTTCCTTGAGCTGGTTGAAATAGGCGGCGCCCACCGCGCCGACGGCGACCCAGTCGCCGCCGCCCCCCTCGAGCTTGGTCTCGAAGGTCACGGCCCGGGCGAAGGCCGATCCCGGGGCGAGGAAGTGGAACGCGAGCGAATTGTCGTCGGCGGCGAGCGGGGGCAGCTCGCCCGCCGGGAAGACGACGTGCCGGTCTGTCGCCATCCGCTGGACATGGCTGAGCACGGCTCGCAGCGGCACGGGCGGGGCATCGGCGAGTTTCGGATCGTAACGCAGCAGCCGCTGGCGTTCGTGCATCCAGACCACACCGTCGCTCTCGCCGGTGAAGAACAGGGGGGTGATCGTGGCGGGGATGCGTTGGACGTTCCGCTGGCTGCCGGTGCCGTCTGCGCGCAGGACGCAAACGGTGTCTTCCGAGTTGAACCAGAGCCGGCCGGCGGGATCGCGAATGGGGCGGCCCTCGCCACCGAACAGGCCGGGCTGGCCGAATACGCCGGCGGTCTCGGGCACCACCCGGTCCGTGGCCTCGTCATAGCGCAGGATCTGGCCGCCGACATTGAAGCGCGCCACATCGTCGACCACGAACAGCTGCACCCAGCTGCCGGGGAGTCCGTCCTTCTGCTCGAGGATGCGTACGACCGGTCGGCCGTCCCGCAGGGTGATCCGGGCCACTCGGCCGGTGCCGAGCTCGACCCAATATGCCCCCGAACCCCGCAGGAGATTGACGAAGGCCTCGCCCATGCCTGGAACCGCAATCCGCTCCAGCCGAAGATCGAGCCCGTCCGACCAGATCCATCCGACCTCGTCGGTGGCGACGTAGAGCCGGCGGGCGTCGGCGACCGGGGTGACGGCGACGTGGGGGTTGACCGGGCCCGGGGCGGCGAGCGTCCAGCCCGTGGGATCGAGGCGGTAGAAACCATCGTGGCCGCAGGCGAGGAGCGCTTCTTTGGTCGAGACCAGCGAGGTGACGAAGCAGGCGGGGGAGTCCAAATCGAAGCGGATCAGGCGCCCGTCGCTGTCGTAGATGCCCCGTTGCACCCGGCCGTCGGCGACCAGCCAAAGCCGGCCGTCGTGGCGGTAGGCGCGGGAGTAGGTGAGACCGCTGGGGATGTAGCCCTGAAGATCGGATACGCGAGTGGGGAACTCGATGCAGGCCACGCCCTCGCTGAGCAGGGCCCACAGGGTGTTGCCCGAACCGGCGATGAGGCGCTGCGCACGGGAGAACGGGTGGCTGGCCGTGCGATCGACGACTTGGAGCACGCGCCCGTCCTGGTCGAACAGGACGATGCCGAAGGTGTCGAGCGCCGCTGCGAAGAGCTGGTCGCCCAGCCGACAGAGGTCGTTCACGCGGTGGCGGCCGGTGAGGAGGCCGCTGGATGACACCGGTACCTTGTAGCGGCCGTCGAAGCGTTCGAGCCCCACGCTGTTACCGCCGATGATCGCCGTGCCGTCGGCCAGCGTGGCGGCGGCGGTGATGGCGTGGTCGAGGTTGCGCGGTGTGTCGCTCTCGGCGGGGACGAGCCGGTCGTCCGCGATGCGATAGAGCGCACCGGAGGCGGCGTCGCTCACGAACGTCGTGCCGCCGCTGGTGAAGATGCACTCGATGTCGTTGAGGACGCCGATGAGCCGGGCCGGGTGGCCGGGGCGCCAGGCGACGAGCGGGCCGCTGCCGTTGTGCCAATACCATTCGCCGCCGGCGGCGACGACGCGCGCGAGCAGGCTCGACGAGGACGGGATGGTGGCGGGAAACGTGACCGCGGGCACGAGGCGCCAATGGCCGCTCTCGGCGAGCTCGATGCGGGCGATACCGCCGGGAATGCCGGCGTAGATCGCGCCCTCGGAATCGACCGCGACGTTGGTGAGGGCGGTGCGGGACGTCTCCGGCGAGCGGCGGAAGGCCTCCCACCGCACGCCGTCGCCGATCGCCAATTCGTTTTCGCTGATCGCGAGGATTACGCCGTTGGGCAGCTCGTGGAGGTCGGTGACGGTGCTGCTCAGTCCCATCGCCTCGGGGCGCAGCAGGACGAACGGGGGCGTGCCGGTTTCGATCAAATCGGGCGCGGCGGCCGGCAGGATCGTGTCCTGGCCGACTACCGGGGAGATCATCGCCAGAAAGGCGGCCAAGACAAAGTGGCGGGCGAGGGATCGGCCGGAGAGGCACAGCAAGGACCGAGTGCGGGAAAGCGAGGCGTGGCTCACGGTGGGGACGGTGGATCGGAACGCAGGCCGAGAGGGCACCGCCGGCGGTGCTGCCCGCGGGGCGCGGTCGACAAGACGGGAAAGGTGTCGCTGTCGTTATCGGACGGAGGCGGGCGGAGTTTAGGGCGTCGCGTGGGGGCGCCGGCGCAACGAGGCCGAATCGCCCGACGGGCAGGCGACCCGGCCGACGGTGCCGAACCCGTTGCGGCGCGCTGATCGCTGCTCTTTTTGGGGCGGGGCGGTTCAGCCGAGTTCCCACCACGCCCGGGCGATGCCGGCGAGGAGCCCGAAGAGGTGGGATTCCCACGACGTGCTGCCGCGCACCGGCGCCACCCCGGCGAGCATGCCGCCGTAGAAGAGCAGCACGCCGCCGCCCACGAGCAGATCGGGCGTCGTTCTCGTGAACCAGGCCACGGCGACGAGGTAGCCGAGAAAACCGAAGATCACGCCGCTCATGCCGACATGGGCCGCCTTGCGCGCGGCGAGCCAGACCAACAATCCGGTGGCCAGCGTGATGGTGCCGGCGACCTCGAGGAAGTTTCCCTCGTTGCGCTGGAGCACAAGGTAGCCGAGGCCGACGAACGGAGGGAGGTTGGCCAGCAGGTGTGCGGCGTTGGCGTGGAGGAACGGCCCGGTGACGATGCCGAGGAGGCCGGCGGCTGTCCGCGGCACGATGCCCAGATGCTGCAAGCCGGCTGACCAGAGCGCGCCGAAGATGGTCCCCGCCACCATCGCGGCCGCCGGCCACGAGAGGTAGATCCACGGTGTTTCCGTGTAGAGGCGGGTGAGGAAGTTGAGGACAGCGTCCATGGCGGAGGCGGGGCGAGCGCCTGACGATGGGCGAGTGAAGCGGGCCAGCGGAAGCGGAATCTGGAGCCTTCGGGATGGCGCGAACCGGTGGTCCCCCGGCGCCAGCCGCAACTCGTAGGGCCCGTCAATCCCGGTGATGGGGGCGAGGGGTGGAAATATCCCTTGCTCGTCCGGCGCGCGGCGATGCACTCGGCGGCTTCCCGAAAAACCTCGATGTCCACGACCGCGGCTCAGCCGAATCCCGATCACGTGCTCCGCATTGCGCAGGAGCTGAATCTGAAAGTCTTCCAGGTCGCCGCCACGGCGCAGCTGTTCGCCGAGGGCGGCACGGTGCCGTTCATCGCGCGCTACCGCAAGGAGGCCACGGGCACGATGGACGAGGTCCAGATCACCGCCGTGCGCGACCGGCTCGAGCAGATGAAGGCCGTCGACGACCGCCGCGCCGCGATCGTCTCGTCGCTGAAGGAGCGCAACCTCCTCACGCCCGAGCTCGACAAGGCCCTCGCTGCCGCCGAGACGCTCACGAAGCTCGAGGATCTTTACCTGCCGTTCCGCCCGAAGAAACGCACCCGCGCCACCATCGCGAAGGAGAAGGGTCTCGAGCCCCTCGCCGAGCTGATCTGGGCGCAGGACACTTCCACCGACGCGGAGTCCGCGGCGCAACCGTACGTGGGCCGCGAGTACACCGCCGACGACGGCAAGAACGTGAAGTCGAAGATCGAGAATGTCGCCGAGGCGCTGGCCGGCGCGCGCGACATCCTCGCCGAACGCATCAGCGACGACGCCGCGGCGCGCGAGAAGCTCCGCGCGCTCTACCGCGCGCAGGCGACGATCGCCTCGAAGGTCATCATCGGGAAGGAGACCGAGGGCGCGAAGTTCAAGGACTACTTCGAATGGAGCGAGCCGCTCGCGAAGGCGCCGTCGCATCGCGTGCTGGCGATGCGACGCGGCGAGAAGGAGGGCTTCCTCATCATGCGCATCCAGATTGCGGATGAGACCCTCGCCCTCGCCGAAATCGAGCGGCTGGTCGTGCGCAGCAACGGCAGCTGCGCCGTGCAGCTGCGGCTCGCGGTGGCCGACTGTTACAAGCGCCTGCTCTCCGCGGCGATGGAGGGCGAGATGCGCATGGAGTCGAAGAAGCGCGCCGACGAGGCGGGCATCAAGGTCTTCGCCGACAATCTCCGCGAGCTGCTGCTCGCCTCGCCGCTGGGCCAGAAGGCGGTGCTCGCGATCGACCCCGGCTTCCGCACCGGCTGCAAGGTCGTGATGCTCGATCGCCAGGGGAAGCTCCTGCACAACGACGTGATCTACCCCGACCGCCATCCGACCGAGGCCAAGGAGAAGCTGCTCGGCTTCGTGAAACTCTTCCAGATCGAGGCGATCGCGATCGGCAACGGCACCGGCGGGCGCGAGACCGAGGCGTTCGTGCGCGCGTGCGGACTGGCGGGCAACATCGCCATCGTGATGGTCAACGAGTCCGGCGCATCGATCTACTCCGCGAGCGAAGTCGCGCGCGAGGAGTTCCCGGACCACGACATCACCGTGCGCGGCGCCGTCTCGATCGGTCGCCGCTTGATGGATCCGCTGGCCGAGCTGGTGAAGCTCGACCCGAAGTCGATCGGCGTGGGCCAGTACCAGCACGACGTCGACCAGCCCGCGCTCAAGCGCTCGCTCGACGACACCGTGATCTCGAGCGTGAACGGCGTGGGCGTGGAGGTGAACACCGCGTCGAAGCAGCTGCTCAGCTACGTGTCCGGCCTCAACGCCGCCACCGCGGCGGCGATTGTGGCGCGGCGCAACGAGAAGGGCGCGTTCGCCTCCCGCGCCGAGCTGCTGGAGGTGCCGCGTCTCGGGCCGAAGGCCTTCGAACAGGCCGCCGGCTTCCTGCGCATCCGCGACGCCGTCAACCCGCTCGACGCCTCCGCGGTGCATCCGGAAAGTTATGCCATCGTGGAAAAGATGGCCGCCGACCTCGGCGTGACCGTGGCCGACCTCGTGCGCGACGGCCTGTTGCGCGCGAAGATCAAGCCGGAGAACTACGTGACCGAGAAGGTTGGTCTGCCGACGCTCAAGGACATCCTGGTCGAGCTCGCGAAGCCGGGCCGCGATCCCCGCAAGCAGTTCGAGGCGTTCAAATTCGACGAGGGCGTGCACAAGCCCGAGGACCTCAAGCCCGGCATGAAACTGCCCGGCATCGTGACCAACGTGACCGCGTTCGGCGCGTTCGTGGACATCGGCGTGCACCAGGACGGCCTCGTGCACGTCTCGCAGCTGGCCGACAGTTTTGTGAAGGATCCGGCGGAGGTTGTGAAGCCGCAGCAGAAGGTGATGGTGACCGTCACCGAGGTGGATCTGGCCCGCAACCGCATCGCGCTCTCGATGCGCAGCAACCCGCAGATCGGTCCGCGCAATCCGACCGGCGCGGCTGGTGCACCCGGTGGTGCGCGCACGAGCCCCGGCGGCGGCAATCGCCCCGGTGGTTTCGGTGGCCCGCGTCCGATTGGCGGCGGCAGCAGCATCGGCGGGAAACCGGCATCGCCGCAATCGCTCGGCGGCGACTGGTTCAGCGCAGCGCTTAACAAAAAGAAGTAGGCGTTGCGGCCGCCACCCGCGGGATTTCGGCGGTGCGCGCGGCCGTAGTGCTCGGCCACCGCCGCGCGGCGCCTCGTGATTTCGCGCTGGCGCCGCCACCGGTCTTGCCGGCAAATCTGCCCGCACCATGAGACCCCATGTGATGCTCGTCTTCGAGATGCGTTACGAAGAGAGCATGGCGATGCTCAAGGGGATCGTGCATTTCGAGCGTTCCCACCGCATCTGGGAGACCTTCCACGACGACGAAGGGCGGGCGGAGTTCGATCCGCGGTGGATCCGCAGCCGCGAGTGGAAGGGGATCATCAGCCGCCACACGACGCCGGAGTTTGCCAAGACCTGCAAGGAGCTGGGAATCGCGTTGGTGGACCTGAACGACTCGCCGGTGATTCCGGGGGTGCCAAAGATCCGGCCTGACAATCGCGGGCTCGGGCATCTCGCGGCGGAACACTTTTTGGAGCGCGGCTTCCGGTCGTTCGCGTTCTGCGGGTATTCGAATTGCGAGTGGGCGACGGAGCGCCGGGACGGCTTTTCGGAGGCGCTGCGGTTGGCGGGGCGCGAAGGCGAGGTCTACGACATCACGCACTCCGAAAACCCACTACCGGCGTGGGATACGCGGAATCTCGCCTCGCTCGGAGTCTGGCTCGGCAGCCTGCCGCGCCCGACCGCTGTGGTGGCCTGCAATGATTATCGGGCCCAGCAGGTCGTCTATGCGGCCCACCATGTGGGACTGCAGGTGCCGGAGGATGTCGCGGTGCTGGGGATCAACAACGACACGGTGCGCTGCGAGCTGACGACGCCCCAGCTCTCGAGTGTGGTCACCAACGGTTTCCAGGCGGGGTACCACGCGGCGGAGTGCCTGGCTCGCCTCATGTCCGGCCGGCCGGTCGAGTCGATGGACCAACGGATCGAGGGGCTCGGGGTCGTGGCCCGGCATTCGACGGATATCACCGCCATCGACGACAAGACGGTCGCGGCCGCGCTGGCTTTCATCCGCGAGCAGGCGTGCCGCGGGATCTCCGTCGACGAGGTGCTCAAGCATGCGTTCACCTCGCGCAGCCTGCTCGAGAAAAAATTCCGGCGCTTCATCGGGCGCTCGCCGCAGGCCGAGATCCGGCGGGTGCAGGTCTCGCGGATCCGGCAGCTGTTGGTGGAGACGGATTTCCCGCTCAAGGAGATCGCCGACCTGACCGGCTTTGAGCACGTCGAGTACCTCTGCGTGGTCTTCAAACGCATCACCGGCGAGCCGCCCGGCTCCTACCGCAAGCGCATGCAGGTGTGGCAGCAGCGCTGAGTCGCAACCGCGGTGGCGGCGCTGGAGCCGGGAAAGGGGATCGAACCCTCGACCTACGGTTTACGAAACCGTTGCTCTACCACTGAGCTATCCCGGCGGAGCGCGCGTTTGCGAGAGGGCGAGAGAACACTGTCGCCGGGCCGAGGCAAGTGTTTTGGCGACGAGTTTGCGGGAAGCCACGCGGTGCTCCGCGCACGCGAGCGCGAAGGAAGCAACACTGAGGCATCCCACCGACGAAGGATCAAATCAGACCGAGCTTCATCTTACCCTCTTCGGAGATCATGTTCTGGTTCCAGCAGGGCTCCCAGACGATGCGCACCTCGGCTTCGTCGACGCCGGGAACTTGCATGAGCTTCGACTTGGCGTCCTCGGCGATGGCCGGGCCCATGCCGCAACCGGGGGCGGTGAGCGTCATGGCGACATCGACCTTGTGGCCGCCGGCTTCGCGCTTCGCGACATCGAGCGAATACACGAGGCCGAGGTCGACGATGTTCACCGGAATCTCGGGATCGTAGACGCTGCGGAGTTGGCCCCAGAGAAGTTCCTGGTCGGGCGCGCCATCGGCGCCGACCTTAACATCGGCGAAGTTGCTGGTCTGCGCCTGCTCGCCGATGGCGTCGGCGTACTGGCCGTCGAGGCGGGCCATGCCGAAGTCGCCCATGATGGTGAAGCTGCCGCCGAGGGTCTGCATGAGGGAGACCTTCCCGCCGGCGGGAATGATGAACTTGTTCCCGTAGGGAACCATCACGGCTTCGACTTCACGGGTGAGGGTGCGATTGCGGTCGTTGGACATGGCGGCGGAGAGATTATCGGAAGTGAACCACAGAGGGCACGGAGAGACGGAAGAGGGACGGAAACGGAGCAGATGTTAACCGCAAAGAACGCATAGAGCGCAAAGAGAGGAGGATGGAGGGAAGGCGGACGGAGACGAAACTCTTGCGGGTTACGCTACGGAAAGAACGGGAGTCAGGCGGACGGCGGCGGAGCGCCGTCCCTACCTTCCGGATGCTCACTACTCGCTACTTTCATGCGAACTTCGACTGGATCAGGTCGCGGAGGACCGCGTGGAGGTGGTCGTTTTCGAGCTTGTTGAGGACTTCCTCGAAGAACCCGAAGACCAGCAGTTCCTCGGCCACGGGGCGGGGGATGCCGCGGGCGGCGAGGTAGAACATCTGCTCGTCGTCGATCTTGCCGTTGGTGGCGCCGTGCGTGCAGCGCACATCGTTGGCCTCGATCTCGAGACCGGGCAGCGAGTTGGACTCGGCGTCGGGCGAGCAGAGCAGGTTGCGGTTGCTCTGGTAGGCATCCGTTTTCTGGGCACCGGGATCGACGACGATCAGGCCGGAGAAGATCGTGCGGCCCTGGTCGAAGAGCGCGTTCTTGTAGAGCAGATCGGAGCCGGTGTGCGGCGCTTGGTGGGTCTGGAGCGTGCGCTGGTCGAACTCCTGGTCGCCGTGCGCGATCGCCAGCGAGAGCATCTGGCTGTTCGAGCCCGGGCCCTGGAGGCGGCTGTGGCTCTCGGTGCGGACTTGGCGGCCGCCGAGCTGGAGGCCGAGCGACTGCACGCGGCCGTCGCGTTGCACGATCGTCTCGTTGCCCTGGAAACCGAACGAGCTGCGACTCCAACGCTGTCCCGAAACATAGGTGACTTGGGCGCCGGGGCCGGCGTAGACGTCGTTGAGGCCGGCGGAGAAGGTGGTGTCGGTCTCGCTCGCGGACTGGCGGAACTCGACGACGGTGACCTTGGCGTTGTCCTCGGCGACGACGAGCGTATGCGGGAAGACGGCCGAGCGGCTGCCGGAGGCCCAGTGGTAGACGACGAGCGGGAGGTTAACCTCGACGCCCTTGGGCACATAGATGAACGCGCCGCCGGTGGTGAGGGCGCGATGCAGCGAGGTGAACTTCTGCGAGCCGAGCGCGGAGTCCTGCGCCATGAAGTGCGCCTGGATGAGCGCGGAATGGCGGAGGACGGCGTTCTCGATCGAGTCGAAGATCACGCCGGCCTTGGTGAGGTGGTCGGGCAGGGTGTCTTGGGCGATCCGGACGTCGTTCACGTAGATCGCCTGTGCGGTCTTCTCGGTGACGAGGTTGGAGCGGGCGACGAGGGCGCGGACGATCTCGGCCGAGGCCGGAGCGGCGAGCGCGAAGGGTTCGTCGAAACGCAGGCCCTTGAGGTTGGAGAAGCGCCAGAGTTCGTCGGTGCGGCCGGGCAGCGGCAGCTCGAGGTGGTGGGCCCAGGCCTTGCGCTTCAGGTCGGACCACCAGGCGGGCAGGTGTCCGAGCTTGGCGGAGACGGTGGCGAAGGCGGAGGGAGCGATGAGCTGCGGTTCACCGGCCGGGGAGACCGGCGCTGCAGCGGGAGATTGGGAGGCGGGCATCGGGAGAATTGCGGAGTGCGGATTTCGGATTGCGGATTGGCCGGAGCGACGGAGCGGGATGAGTTCGGCAGTGCGTCGTGGTCTGCGGGATCCGTAGGTGAGGCGTAGTGGCGGTGGGCGATGGTGCGGCTTCGGCTGGTGGTGCGGAGCATTCCGCATTCCGAGATCCGCAATCAGGTCAGCCGACCGATCCTTCCATTTCGAGGTCGATGAGGCGCTTGAGCTCGACGGAGTACTCCATCGGGAACTGGCGCACGAGGTCGTTGACGAATCCGTTCACGGCGAGGCTCATCGCCTCGGCCTCGGTGAGGCCGCGCTGCTGCATGTAGAAGATCTGCTCCTCGCTGACCTTCGAGACGCTGGCTTCGTGCTGCGTGAAGTTGTCACCGCCCTTGACCGTGATCGCCGGATACGTGTCGGTGCGGCTGGTGGTGTTGATCAGGAGTGCGTCGCACTCGGTGTTGTTCTTGCAGCCCTTGAGGTGCTTCGGGATGTGGACGACGCCGCGGTAGGTCGCGCGGCCCTCGCCGACGGAGATGGACTTGGAGATGACCGTGGAGGTGGTGTTGTTGGCCGCGTGGACCATCTTCGCGCCGGTGTCCTGGTGCTGGCCGTCGTTGGCGAGCGCGATCGAGATGACCTCGCCGCGGGCGCCTTCGCCCTTCAGGACGACGCCCGGGTACTTCATCGTGAGGCGGGAACCGATGTTGCAATCGATCCACTTGATCTCGGCGCCCTCCATCGCGAGACCGCGCTTGGTGACGAGATTGAAGACGTTGGGCGCCCAGTTCTGGACGGTGATGTACTGGATCTTCGCGTTCTTGAGCGCGACGAGCTCGACGACCGCCGAGTGCAGCGTGGAGGTGGTGAACTTCGGGGCGGTACAACCCTCCATGTAGACGACCTCGGAGCCTTCATCGACGATGATGAGGGTGCGCTCGAACTGGCCGAAGTTCTCGGCGTTGATGCGGAAGTAGGCCTGGAGCGGGTGGGTGACCTTGATCCCCGGCGGCACGTAGATGAAGGAGCCGCCGGAGAACACGGCGCTGTTGAGGGCGGAGAACTTGTTGTCGGAGGTGGGGATGACCTTGCCGAACCACTTGCGGAAGATCTCCGGGTGCTCGCGGAGCGCCTCGGTCGAGTTCATGAAGATCACGCCCTGCTTCTGGACGGCCTCCTTGATGTTCGAATACGCGGCTTCGGAGTCGAACTGGGCCTCGACGCCGGCGAGGAACTTGCGCTCCTGCTCGGGGATGCCGAGGCGCTCGAAGGTCTTCTTGATGTCGTCGGGCACTTCCTCCCAGGTCCGCTTCGGCTTCTGGCCGGAGGCGAGGTAGTAACGGATCTTCTGGAAATCGATGTTCTCGAGATCCTTCGTCGCCCAGTGGGTGGGCAGTGGCATGGACTCGAAGGTCTTCAGCGCCTTGTGGCGGAACTCGCGGATCCACTCCGCCTCCTTCTTGGCGGCGCTGATGTAGTCGATGGTGCCGGCGTTGAGGCCGGTGCCGGCGTCGAAGTTGTACTTCACGTCGTAGGTGAAGTCGCCGACGGCCTGGTCGATGCCCGTGACGGGATTGGCGGTATCCTCGGGCGGGAGGGCGACGGCTTCGGTGCTTTCGGAGATGGAGCTCATGGTGCGCGTGGTGGCAGCGGTGGCGTTGATGTGGCGCGAGGCGGAGTTGACCGGTCGGAGACCGGTCCTACTTGGCGGCGGTGGCGGGCTCGACGAGCTCCTTCACCCAGTCGTAGCCCTTGGCTTCGAGCTCGAGGGCGAGGGATTTGTCGCCGCTCTTCACGATGCGACCGTCCCACATGACGTGGACGAAATCGGGCACGATGTAATCGAGGAGGCGCTGGTAGTGGGTGATGAGGAGTACGCCGAGCTTGGGGCCGCGTAGGGCGTTGACGCCTTCGGCGACGATCTTGAGCGCGTCGATGTCGAGGCCGGAGTCGGTCTCGTCCATGACGGAGTAGGCCGGCTCGAGCATCGCCATCTGGAGGATCTCGCAGCGTTTCTTTTCGCCGCCGGAGAAGCCTTCGTTGACCGAGCGGGAGGTGAACTTCCGGTCGATCTTGAGGGCGTCCATCTTCGAGTAGAGGCGCTTGTAGTAGGCGGTGGCATCGATCTCCTCGCCCTCGGGCAGGCGGGCCTGGACGGCGGCGCGGAGGAAGTTGGCGATGGAGACACCCGGGATCTCACACGGGTACTGGAAGGCGAGGAAGAGGCCGGCGCGGGCGCGTTCGTCCGGGTCCATCTCGAGGATATTGCGGCCATCGAGGAGTACGCTGCCCGCAGTGATCTCGTAGTCGGGGTGGCCGGCGATGGCCTTGGCCAACGTGGACTTGCCGGTGCCGTTGGGCCCCATGATGGCGTGGACCTCGCCCTTGCGGACGGTGAGGGTGAGGCCTTTGACGATCGGCTTGTCACCGATGTTGATGTGGAGGTCTTTGATCTCGAGGGCGTTCATTGGAAAATGGGAGTCAGGGAGAGCGGGAGGGAGTGAACGTGCAGCCGGCGCGGGCACTTAAGCAGGGATGGGGCCGGATTCGGCTGCGGTGGCAGGAATTTTCAGGGCGGAGGGCGCCGCGGACCCGCGGAAGTTGAGTTCAACGTCCTCCATCTTGAATCCCAGCGGGAGGGCTTCGCGGAGGCGGGCGACGTAGGCGGGTGTCATCTCGATGTCGATGATCTGGCCGGTGGCGGTGTCGATGAAGTGGGCGTGCTCGGTGAGATTCGAGCAGTAGCGCGTGGGCTCGCGCTCGAAGTTGACCTGTTTGACGAGGTCGCACTGGACGAGGGCTTCGAGGCAGTTGTAAACGGTGGCCAGTGAGATCGTCGGCATCTTTGCCTTCACGCGGGCAAAGAGTTCGTCGGCGGTCGGGTGGTCGCGGCGCTCCAAGAGCACCTGGTAGACGATCTCGCGCTGCGGGGTGGCCCGCAGGCCACTGTGGGCGAGATGCTGGGCGAGCGCGTCGTTGTTAGAGGGTGCGATGGACATCCGGGTGAGTGACGGCGGCAAGGGACTTGGATTGGGACTTAGTTGCAAGAAGAACTTAGAATTATTCCAAATCCATGAGATGCGCTTACGAATCCGCGCCGCAGGATTCGGAATGGGATTCTTGCAGCGCCCCACGCGGCGTGCCCATTCAGTCCGCGGGAGAAACCTGCCGCCAGGCTTCGAAGAGACACTTTCTTGTCCCGATCGGGACAAGAAAGTGATGCCCTGTCACTTGTGGCGGTCCGCGAGAATTCGCGGGATCGAGGGGAACGGCAGAGCTGATTCTGGGGCATGGCGCGGCTCAAGGGCACCCGCGTCAGCAGACCGATCGCGTCTCCGCTATCCGGACACGGACCGTGCCATCGGAGTGGTCACTCAGCCCCCGTGCTCAGCGAGCCAGCGCTCGGTCTCGATGGCGGCCTGACAGCCCATGCCGGCGGCGGTGATCGCTTGGCGGTAGACGTGGTCGGCGCAATCACCGGCGACGAAGACGCCCGGGATGTTGGTCCGCACCTGGCTACCGGCCTCGGCTACGATGTAGCCGTTCTCGTCGGTTTTTACCGATCCGGCGAAGGGCTTGGTGTTCGGCTGGTGGCCGATGGCGACAAAGATGCCCTTGCAGGGGAGGTCGGTGACGGCGCCTGTCTTCACATTCTGGAGCTTCACGCCGGCGACGTTGCCCTGCGCATCGCCCGCGA
>JAHFTC010000108.1 GCA_023269585.1 Opitutaceae bacterium | reverse complement strand
AGTTGTGTTCGGTGCGCCAGACTTGGAACGGTTTGATCCCGAGCGCTTCCGCCAGCGACGGGGGCGGTTCGAAGGCCTGCGGGGGACGGGCGGGGAAATCGAGCATGAGGCGGCCGCTTTCGCGGGAGACGGATACGGGGCCGCTGAGGGTGTCGAACCGGATCGGGTCCTCGTTGTGCGCGAGGTGGGTCCAGAGCACATGCGCGGCGGCGAGCGTCGCGTGGCCGCAGAGATCGACCTCGACCTTCGGGGTGAACCACCGGAGATGGAAATGCGTGCCGCGGGGCACGAAGAACGCGGTTTCGGAATGCCCGTTTTCCATGGCGAGCGACTGGAGGACGGCGGCGGGCAGCCACCGCTTCAAGGGGACGACGCCCGCCGGGTTGCCGGTGAAGACGCGATCGGCAAAGGCGTCGACGTGGTAGTAGTCGAGGGTCATGGGACGGGTTACGGGGTGTTCGGTGCGTTCTGGGGCGGGGGTGGCGGTGCGAGGTCGAGCGCGCGCAGGGCGGCGGTGGTGGCGGGGAAGAGTCCGTGTTCGGTGATGAGCGCGGTGACGAGCCGGGCCGGGGTGATGTCGAAGGCGGGGTTGGCGGCCGCGGTCGCGCGCGGCGCGAGGCACACCTCGACGAGCTGGCCGCTCGAATCGATCCCGCGGATATGCGTGACCTCGCGAGCGTCCCGTTCTTCGACGGTGATGGCGGCGCCCGTGACGCAGGTCGGATCGATGGTGGAGGTGGGAGCGGCGACGTAGAACGGCACCCCGCAGTCGCGGGCCGCGAGCGCCTTCAGATAGGTGCCGATCTTGTTGGCGACATCGCCGTTGGCCGCGATGCGGTCGGCGCCGACGATGACGACATCGACCAGACCCCGCTGCATGAGGTGTCCGCCGGCGTTGTCGGCGATCAGGGTGTGCGGCACGCCGTGCTGCCCGAGTTCCCACGCAGTGAGCGCGGCGCCCTGGTTGCGCGGCCGGGTTTCATCCACCCAGACATGCACCGGCAGTCCGCGATCATGGGCGTGGTAGACCGGCGCCAGGGCCGTGCCGAGGTCGACCGTGGCGAGCCAGCCGGCGTTGCAATGGGTGAGGATTTGGAGCGGCCGGCCGGCCGGCCGGCTTTGCGCCAGCGGCAGGAGGACGCCGAGACCGTGCTCGCCCAGCATCCGGTTGCTGGCGACGTCGGCGTCGGCGATTCGCCCGGCCTCCGTCCACGCGGCGGCGGCGCGGGCGGGCGGCGGCAGCGGCGCAACCGTGCGGCGCACGCGGTCCAAGGCCCAGCGCAGGTTCACGGCGGTGGGGCGGGTCGCGAGCAGCGCGGCGTGCGCGGTCGCCAGCGACGCATCGGAACAATCGCTACGAAGGGCGAGGGCGAGGCCGTAGGCGGCCGCGGCCCCGATGAGCGGCGCGCCCCGCACCAGCATCTCGCGGATGGCGCGGGCGACCTCCGCCGAGGACGCGAGCCGGACGGTCGCGAAACGATGCGGCAGGCCGGTCTGGTCGATCACGCCGACAGCGGTGCCGTCGGGTTCAGGCCAGATCGTGCGGTAGGGTATGCCCGCGACGTTCACGGGGCCGAGCATGGGGAGTCGGGGCCGGACGGCAAGGTTGCGGATCGCCTCGTCATGAGAAACCGGGAGCGCCGCGGTTCCGCGGCCGCCGGCACCGGGGCGGCGAACGGCGGGCCGAACGGGCCGTTTCCCGCGGTCGAAGCGCCCCGCCCGGATGGCGGGGCAGGCCGGGTGGCGCCCCCGCAGTCGCGAGGCTGGCATTTTTCACGGAATGCCCTACGGTCGATGCACCGCCTCCTATGGCCAAAAAAATTGCCCCCGCGGCGCTGGCTGCGCCCAAACGCTTTGAACTGCTCACGCTCGGCGACGAGCTCCTGCTGGGACGGACCGCGAACGCCCACCTGGCATTCCTCGGCGCCCAGCTGGCTCGGCGGGGTGTGCAACTGGCCGCCAACGTCGTGCTCCCGGACGACGCCGAGACGATCGCCGCCCAGCTCGCCCGCAGTTGGGCGCGGTCGGCGGTGGTGATCACCACCGGCGGCCTCGGGCCGACGAGCGATGATTGCACGCGCGAGGCAGTTGCGGAGGTGTTGGGGCGGAAGCTGGTTTTCGACCGCGAGGTGGAGAAGGCCATCTCGGCCCGGTTTGCCACGCTTGGCCGCAAGATGACGCACAACAACCTCAAGCAGGCGTGGCGTCCCGAGGGCGCGGAGGCGCTGCCGAATCCCTTCGGCACGGCGCCGGGCCTGTGGATCGAGCAGGACGGCAAGGTGCTGGTGATGCTGCCGGGGCCGCCGAACGAACTGGAACCGATGTGGGCGAACGAGGTGCTGCCGCGGTTGGTGCGGCGCAAGCTCGTCGGCCGCTCCGAGTCCTATGTGCAACTGCGCACCGCCGGGGTGGGC
The DNA here is from genome assembly GCA_023269585.1 of Opitutaceae bacterium. GTDB lineage: Bacteria > Verrucomicrobiota > Verrucomicrobiia > Opitutales > Opitutaceae > CAJCBL01. Next base: position 11,710 of record JAHFTC010000108.1, on the reverse strand, counting down.
GAGTCCGCGTTGGAGACGCGCCTCCAGCCGCTGATCGCGAAGTATCCGGGCGTCGATGTGGCGTTTTGCGCCCATGCGTGGGCGGTGGACGTGCGGTTTGGCTGGCACCGGGGCAAGGCGGGCGAAGCGCAGGCGCGCAAGCTCGCCGGCGAAGCGCAGGCGTTGCTCGGCGACGAGGTGTTCGCCGTCGGGGACGATTCACTCGCCGAGGCCGTGGCCGACCTGCTGCGGCAGGATGACAAGACGCTCGCCGTGGCCGAGTCCGGCAGCGGCGGTCTGCTCGCCAGCGTTTTCACGGATCTGCCCGGGGCCTCGAAATTCTTCCAGGGCGGCGTCGTCTGCTACCGCAATTCCGGCAAGGTCATCATGCTCGACATCCCCGAGGCGCTGCTCAGCCAGCACGGGGCGATCAGCGCCGAGACGGCCGTGGCCATGGCGACCGGGGTGTGCGAGAATTTTGTGGCCGACTACGGCCTGAGCCTCACCTGCTGCGCCGGGCCCGGGGCCTGCTGCGGCGACAAGGCGGCCGGCACGGTCTTCGTGGGCCTGCACTCGCCGGACGGCGGCTGGTGCAAGCGTCTCGAGTATCCGGGCACAGCGGCGGCGGTGCGGGCCCGGGCGATCAACGCCGCGCTCGACTGGCTGCGCCGCGAGCTGCTCCGCGCCCACCGGGCCAAGCCCGTCGCGGCCCCGGTGAAGCCCGTGAAGGCGGCGAAGGGCCGGAAGCGGAAGTGAAGCGCGCGGACGTCGCGGCCATGGCGATTTTCGCTGTTTACTCCGACGGGACGTGGGCGATTTTCGGGGCGACATGATCGTCATCCACGATCCCGCGTGCGCGGAGTTCGGAAACGCCGAGCGCCCCGAACAGCCCGCCCGGGTGCTCCAGACCGTCGAGCGGCTGCTGACCAGCCACCCGGAGTGGTTGTGGCAGCTTCCTGGCGACGCGCCGGAGGAGACGATCCTGCTCGCCCACGAGCCGGCGTTGCTGGCGCGGCTGCGCAAACCCGAGGAGTTCGATTCAGACACGCCGTACTTCCCCGACATCGCCGCGCACGCCGTGCGGTCGGTGGGCGGGGCGCTCACGGTGCTCGACCACGCGCTGGCCGGCCGGAAGTCGTTCTCGCTCCTGCGCCCGCCCGGCCACCATGCCACGCGCAGCCGCGCGATGGGGTTCTGCTACCTCAACCAGGTCGCGGTGGCGGCGCTGGCGGCGCGGCTTCGCGGGGTGGCGCGGGTGGCGGTGTGGGATTTCGACGCGCACCACGGCAACGGCACCGAGGAGATTCTCGCGGGTGTCGCGGGCACGCTCTACGTCTCGGTGCACCAGAGCCCCTGCTACCCGGGCACGGGGCTGGCCTCCGAGGGCAATTGTCGCAACTTTCCGGTGGCGCCGCGGGCGCCGCGCGAGGCCTTGCTGGAGGCGATGCGGCAGTCGTGGAACGCCGTGCTGGCCTTCCATCCCGACCTGGTGCTGATCTCCGCCGGCTTCGACTCCTACGAGGGCGACCCGGTGGCGCAGCTCACGTTCGCCGCGGCCGATTTCGCCAGCCTCGGCCGCTGGGTGAGCGAAGCGGGCCTGCCCGTCGGGGCGGTGCTCGAAGGCGGCTACAGCCCCGACCTTCCGTTGCTCGTCGACACCTTTCTCACCGCGTGGTCGACACCGCCGCTTCCGCCCCGCTGAATCGCCCCGCTCCTTTCCGACCGTGTCCAACGCCGAATCCTTCTCCTTCGTCTCCCTGCCCGGCCAGTTCGGGCCCCTCCTGGCCGCGCTCGACCGCGCGACCGAGGTCTCGATCGACACCGAGGCCGACAACCTCTTCCGTTACCGCACGCGGGTCTGCCTGATGCAGATCCACGCCGCGGGGGAGACCTTCCTGCTCGACCTGCTCGCTGCGGTGCCGCTGGACCCGCTCTGGGCGCGCCTGCGGTGCAAGCACCTCATCATGCACGGCAGCGACTACGACCTGCGCCTGTTGTATGAGGAGTATGGTTTCGTGGCGACCTCGATGTTCGACACGATGCTCGCGGCGCAGCTGCTCAACCGGCCGCGCTTCGGGCTGGCCTCGCTCCTGCAGGACCATTTCGGCGTGGCGCTCTCCAAGGAGGGCCAGAAGGCCAACTGGTCGAAGCGGCCCATCACCGACAAGCTCCTCAACTACGCCACCAAGGACGTGCTCTTCCTGCCCGCGCTGCGCGACCTGCTGCTGGCCGAGCTCGAAGAGCGCGGCCGCGTGGACTGGCTGCGGCAGAAATGCGACTGGCAGATCCGCGCCGCCCTCACCGGCTTTCCGAAGGCCGACGAGAACTCCTGGCGCATCGGCAAGTCCGAGCATCTGCGCGGCCGGGGGCTGTGCGTGCTGCACGATCTCTGGCACTGGCGCGAGCAGCAGGCCGAGCGGATCGACACGCCGCCGTTCAAGGTGGTCGGCAACGACATGCTCCTGCACCTCGCCGGCGCGGCCGACCACGGGGAGGCGCTCGATGCCTTTGCCGGGCTGCATCTCGGGAAGCGGGAGCGCATTCGCGACAGCTTCGAGCGGGCCTTGCGCGCCGGGCTCGACCGTGATCCGGCGACCTTGCCCCGGCGCCGCAGCAGCAACGGCGACCGCGCACCGCTCAGCGCCCGCGAGCTCGAGCGACAGGAGCGGATCCGCGAGGCCCGCGACCGCGAGGCGAAGCGACTCAATCTCGACCCCACCCTCATCGCCAGCCGCGCGCAGCTTTCCCTGCTGGCGCGCGAGCCCGAGAAGCTCGGCGAGATCCTGCTCCCGTGGCAGGCCCGGTTGCTGGAGAACAGCGAGGCGTTCGCGCCGGAGCCGAAGGAGAAGGCGGAATAGGGCGGAGTCCGAATCGGTCGCAGAGGTCCTATACGACCTATAGGACTCAGACGACTTATCGTGCCGGCCGCTCCGGCTCCCGCACCGCCCGGCCTCGGCGCGGCCGGCTACAGCTGCGCCGCACCGTTCAGCGTTGCACGCGGGCACCGCCGCCGGCGAAGAGCTTCTCGACTTCCTTGCGGGTGGCCATCGAGGTGTCTCCGGGGGTCGTCGACGCGAGCGCGCCGTGGGCGGCGCCGTACTCGACGGCCTTCTGGGCGTCGTTGAACTGCATGAAGCCGAACTGCACGCCGGAGGCGAAGCTGTCGCCGCCGCCCACGCGGTCGAGGATCTCGAGTTCCGGATACTTGCGGCTCTCGTGGAACTGGCCGTCGTGCCAGAGGATGGCGCTCCAGTCGTTCTTGGTCGCGGTGATGACGCGGCGCAGGGTGGTCGCGGCGACCTTGAAATTCGGATATTCCTGCACGGCGGTCTCGATCATGGCCTTGAAGGCGTCGGTCTCGATCGCGGAGAGGTTGTGGTCCACGCCCTTGACCTCGAAGCCGAGCGAGGCGGTGAAGTCCTCCTCGTTGCCGATCATGACGTCGACGTACTTGGCGATCTCGCGGTTGACCTCCTGGGCTTTCTTGAGGCCGCCGATGCTCTTCCAGAGCGAGGGGCGGTAGTTGAGGTCGTAGGAGACGATGGTGCCGTGCTGCTTGGCGGCCTTCACGGCCTCGATCACGGCCTCCGCGGTGGTGGCGGAGAGGGCGGCGAAGATGCCGCCGGTGTGCAGCCAGCGCACGCCGAGCTTGCCGAAGATGTGCTGCCAGTCGAAGTCGCCGGGCTTGATCTGCGAAGCGGCGGTGTTGCCGCGGTCGGAGACGCCCACGGCGCCGCGTACACCGAAGCCGCGCTCGGTGAAGTTGAGGCCGTTGCGGATGGTGCGGCCGATGCCGTCGTCCTCGCGCCACTGGATGAAGTCGGTGGCGACGCCGCCCTGCATGATGAAGTCCTCGACGAGGTGGCCGACCTCGTTGTCGACGAAGGCGGTGCAGACTGCGGTCTTCAGGCCGAAGCATTTGCGGAGGCCGCGCGAGGTGTTGTATTCACCGCCGCCTTCCCAGGCGGTGAAGGAGCGGGCGGTGCGGATGCGGCCCTCGCCGGGGTCGAGGCGGAGCATGACCTCGCCGAGCGAGATCTGGTCGAAGGCGCACTGGGCGGCGGGTTTGATGGGGAGACTCATGGGATGTGGGGGAAGATGAGGATGAAGGATGTGGAAATCAGGGAATCAGGAACGGAAGGTCCGAAGAGGAGAGAGGCCTCTTTCCTGGCGGCGAGGTTCGCGCCGTCCACAGCGGAGGAGGAATGAAGCCGCAACTCGAACGAAACTAAGTGGTGGAGCGCAAGGGCAGCGGCCGGTCACCGTCGACCGGCGCGCGATGGGTCAGGTCTTGGGTGGGAGCGAACGGCCCTCGAGCCAGGTGCCCTCGACGTAGGTCGTGGTCGGGATCGCGGGGACGCCGTACTTGTGCTGCTGGAGCTGACTGGCGAGCAGTTCGACGGCGAGGCGGCCGACCTCGGTGTGATTCTGGATCACGCCGGCGGTCTTGCCGCTGTGGTCGTCGAGGAAGATGTCGACGAAGGCGAGGTCGCGGGGGACGCGCAGACCGAGTTCGGTGAGCGTCGGCAGGACGAACTCGGCCTTGCCGATCAACGCGTCGGGCCGGTGCCGGCGGAGCCAGGCGGCGAGCGTCTCTTTGTTGGGAATGAGATAGGGAGGAATCCGGTCGGCGGGGGCGAGCGCCTGTTGTTCCCAGAAGAAGCCGGCCTGGTAGAGGTGGTCGACGGTGATGTCCCAGCCCTCGTCCATCACGAAGCCGATGCGGCGGTAGCCCTTGGCGATCGTCTTCTGCATCGCCAGCCGGATGATCTGCAGCTGGTCGTTGGTCACGACGGGGAGAAGCGGTTCGTGGGGGAAGTAGTCGATCTTGACCGCGGCGAAGCGCGTCCAGTCGAACTGGATCGCCTCGTCGACCTCGCGGACGTGGGAGGCGATGATGACGCCGTTGATGCCGCGGGTGTGGAGGATGCGGCTGAGGCGCCCATGGGTGAGGCCGGGCTCGCGCATCCAGAAATGTTCGAGGTTGTAGCCGAGCTCCTTGGCGCGGGCGGTGGCGCCGTCAAAGAAGTCTGGATGCGCCGTGACGTCGCGCCAGCCCATGCGGGTGTTCCAGTTGGTCACGTAGGCGAGGGTGGGGGGGCTGCGGCGCACGGCGGCGCCGCTGCGGTAGGCGACGAGCGCCTGGAGCATGGGGTCGGGCGCGTAGCCGAGTTCGTCGGCGAGTTTGCGGATGCGGTCGCGGGTGCCGACGGGCAAACGCGGGCTGTTGCGGAGGGCCAGGGAGACGGTCGTCACGTGCACGCCGGCCTTGGCCGCGATGTCGGCGAGTGTGACGCGGGGATGATTCATGCGCGGGCAGCTAGAACCAAGAGGGCGGAAAGCGCAATTCTACCGTTAGCATTCTTGGCCGATTGAGGGTGCCGGAGGCGGGCGCTCGACTCCTCCCTCTTGTTTCGCATACTCCGCGACTTCCCCGAATCTCCCATGAAAAAGAAAAGCGCTTCCTTCTTCACGACGCCCGCGATCGCCTTCGAGGGCCCGCAGTCCGCGAACGCACTCGCGTTCAAGCACTACAACCCCGCCGAGATCATCGACGGCAAGACGATGGCCGAGCACATGCGGTTCTCGATTGCCTACTGGCACGCGTTCCGCGGCACGGGTTCCGATCCGTTCGGTCCCGGCACGATCATCCGCCCGTGGGAGGCCGGCAAGGACCCGGTCGCCGTCGCGCTGAAGCGCATGGACGCCGCGTTCGAGTTCTTCACCAAGATCGGCGCGCCGTTCTGGTGTTTCCATGACCGCGACATCGCCCCCGAGGGCAAGTCGCTGGCCGAGTCCAACAAGATCCTCGACAAGGTCGTCGCGCACGCGAAGGAGCTGCAGAAGGCCACCGGCGTGAAGCTCCTCTGGGGCACCGCCAATCTCTTCAGCAACCCGCGCTTCATGTGCGGCGCCGCCACCAACCCGGACGCGCACGTCTTCGCCTACGCCGCGGCCCAGATCAAGAAGGCCCTCGAGGTCACCCTCGAGCTCGGTGGTGAGAACTACGTGTTCTGGGGCGGCCGCGAAGGCTACGAGACCCTCCTGAACACCAATCTCAAGCGCGAGCAGGCCCATCTGGCCGCGATGCTCCGCATGGCCGCCGACTATGCCAAGGAGATCGGCTTCAAGGGCCAGTTCCTCATCGAGCCGAAGCCGAAGGAGCCCACCACGCACCAGTACGACTTCGACTGCGCGACCTGCATCGGCTTCCTGCGCACCTACGGCCTCGAGAAGATCTTCAAGTTCAACATCGAGACCAACCACGCCACCCTCGCCGGCCACACCTTCCAGCACGAGATCGAAGTCGCCGCGGCGGCCGGCATGCTCGGCTCGATCGACGCCAACACCGGCAACCTCCTCCTCGGCTGGGACACCGACCAGTTCAACACCGACGTCAAGGAGCTCACCCTCGCGATGACCTCCATCATCAAGGCGGGCGGCCTCGGCACCGGCGGCTTCAACTTCGACGCCAAGCTCCGCCGTCCCTCCGTCGACGCCGATGATCTCTTCCACGCCCATATCGGCGGCATGGATGCGTACGCGCTCGCGTTCAAGATCGCCCGCAAGATTCTCGCCGAGGGCAAGTTCGAGCAGTTCGTCAAGGAGCGCTACTCCTCGTTCGACACCGGCTTCGGCAAGGAGATCGAGACGAAGAAGACCAACTTCCGCGAACTCGAGAAGGTTGCTCTCTCGCTCGGCGAGCCGACCCTGAAGTCCGGCAAGCAGGAGTACCTCGAGAACCTGCTCAACACGTACCTGCACGGCTGATCCTTCACCTCCGCGGCCACCCCCCGCCATGACGTCCCCGGCCAACCCCGCCATCGAAAGCTATCACACGCAGCACGCTCCGTTCGGGGCGTTTGCCAGTTTCTCGATCGGGTTGGTCGGCAGTCCAGGCGGGTTCGGGCAGTCGCTCCGCGGTGCGGGCCGGCAGAATGTGTATGTCGGCTACCGCACCGGGGCGGCGGGGGCGGAGTGGCAGATGCTGCCGTTCTTCCGTCCGCCGCAGTCCAACGAAGGCGCCTTCACCGGCGCCGATCCGGGCAACTCGGTTGCCCCGAGCGGATTCCGGATGCTGGAGCCCGCACAGTACGAGCGCACGCTCGGCTGGGCCAGCGACACGTGGCGCGCCGAAACCGGCCGCTTCGGCTTCAGCCTCCTTTCCCCTTTCTCGCAGCTGCCCGATCCCGCGACCCTCTCGCGCACGGCAGCCCGCTTCGCGCTCGCCCCGTCCATCAACGGCTGGATCGAGTTCGACAACCGCACCGGGAAGACCCCGGTCGAGATCATGTTTGGCGTGGGCGAGCTGGATCGCCTGCAGCGACCCGTGCAGGACGCAGGACTCGACCTGCCGGGTTTTGCGGTTGGTCCAGATTTCGGTTACGCCACCGCGCGCTCCTCCGCCGTGGAACAACGGCTTGGGTTTGATGTTTTCGCTCCCAAGTTCCGAGATTACCGGGGGGTACATGTTATCGGCGGGGAGAGCGCGCTCATTTTCCAGGTGCCGGCCGGCCAGCGGAAACGTTTCCCGCTCGTCCTTGGTTTCTACCAGGGCGCCGCTGTCACCACTGGCATCGCCGCCGGCTACGCCTACGCGCAGTTCTTCAAGAACCTCGAGGATGTGCTCGCGCACGGTCTGGCCCACCGCGCCCAGTACGAGAAGATCGCCGCCCAGCGCGACCGTGAGCTCGCCCGCGCGAAGCTCGACGCCGACCAGAAGTTCCTCATCGCGCAGGCCGCCCACAGCTACCTCGGCAGCACGCAGCTGCTCTGGCACAAGGGCAAGCCGCTCTGGAACGTGAATGAGGGCGAGTACCGGATGATCAATACGTTTGATCTCACGGTCGACCACCTCTTCTGGGAGCTCGAGTGGACGCCGTGGTCCGTCCGCAACGCCCTCGACCTCTTCGTCGACCGCTACTCGTACACGGACAAGATCAACGTCGGCGGCAAGCTCGTGCCCGGCGGCCTCTCCTTCACGCACGACATGGGCGTGATGAACCATTTCACCCCGCCCGGCCACTCCAGCTACGAGTGCGACCATCTCCACGGCTGCTTCAGCCACATGACGATGGAGCAGCTGCTCAACTGGGTGCTGTGCGCCGTGACCTACGCCGAGAAGACCGGCGACGTGAAGTGGCTGCGCCGCCGCCAGCCCGTGCTCCTCGCCTGCGCCGAGAGCATGCGCCGCCGCGACCACCCGAATCCGAAGCTTCGCGACGGCGTGATGAAGCACGACAGCGCGCGCTGCGGCCTCGACGGCGCCGAGATCACGACCTACGACAGCCTCGACGTCTCCCTCGGCCAGGCCCGCAACAACCTCTACCTCGCGGTCAAGACCCTCGGCAGCTGGGTGCTGCTCGAGCAGGCGTTCAAGCGCCTCGGCCTGAAGGACGACTCCGCCGCCGCCCGCGCCACCGCCGGGCTGCTCGCGAAGACCCTGGCCACGAAGTTCGAGCCCGACACGCAGTCGTTCCCGGCGGTGTTCGAGCAGGGCAACCGCTCGCGCATCATCCCGGCGGTCGAAGGCTTCGCGTATCCGCTTTACCTCGGCCTCAAGGACGCCACCGACCGGAAGGGCCGCTTCGGCGAGCTGCTCGAGCTGCTCTCGAAGCACCTCCGCGGCATCCTCCAGCCCGGCGTCTGCCTCGATGGCAAGTCCGGCGGCTGGAAGATGAGCAGCACCAGCACGAACACGTGGTTCAGCAAGATCGCGATCTCGCAGCATGTCGTGCGCGAGCTCTTCCCCGAGGCCATGACCGAGGCCGTCCGCGCCGCCGACCGCGTGCACGCCGACTGGCAGCGCCGGCCGGGCTGCGGCGAGCACGCCATGTGCGACCAGATCAACAGCGAGACCGGTGTCACCTGCGGCAGCCGTTATTACCCGCGCGGCGTGACGACGATCCTCTGGCTGCGCGAGTAGGCGCCGGCTGTATTTGGCGGCCTGCGACCGCTGTCTCTTTTTGCAAACCCTCACACCCCACCAGCAGAACTGTTTCCGTTCATGAGTCAGACCCCTCAACGTCTATCCTTCCTGGAAAAAGTCGGCTACAGCGGCGGCGATGCCGCGGCCAACTTCGTCTTCATGACGATGGTGCTCTTCCAGACCAATTTCTACACCGACGTGTTCGGTCTTTCCGCGAGTTCGGCGGCTGCGATCCTGCTCTGGCCGCGCCTCTGGGACGCCCTCTTTGATCCGATCATGGGCATCTTGGCTGACCGGACGAACACCCGGTGGGGCAAGTTCCGCCCCTGGGTGCTGTGGACTTCGGTGCCGTGGTGCGTGGTGATGATCCTGGCCTACACCACCCCGAAGGGATTGAGCATGGGCATGATGATCGCATACGCGGGCATCACGAACACGATCCTGATGACGCTCTACTCGATGAACAACATGCCGTACTCGGCCTTGAGTGCGGTCATGACGGGTGACCTCAACGAGCGCACCAAGCTGAACTCGTACCGTTTCGTCGCGGTCAACATCGCCCAGTTCATCGTGGGTGGTCTGACGCTCCCGCTGGTGGCGAAGTTCGCGAAGGATCACGACCGCCAATACGGCTGGCAGATGACGATGACCTTGTGGGCGGTGCTCTGCCTGATCCTGTTCCTCATCACGTTCTTCACCACGAAGGAGCGCATCAAGCCGACCACGGACGTGAAGTCGTCGCCCAAACAGGATTTCGTCGACTTGTTGAAGAACAAGCCGTGGATGGCGCTGGTCGCCTTCACCGTCTTCAACTTCGCGATGCTCACCTATCGCGGCGGGGCGCACTACAACTTCTACCATCACTTCGCGGATAAGGCGGCCATGTTTGATTTCCTCGCGAAGATCGGCCTGACCACCTCGGAAATGGTGCCGGGCACCGGCGTGCTGGAGTGGCTCGGTTATATCGCCCACGGTACCCGCGAGAGCCTGCCCAACAATGTCGCCGACGTGTTCAACAGCATCGTCAACATGGTCGGCACGGCGACGACGATCATCTTCATCATCCTCTCCACGAACCTCTCGAAGCGGTTCGGCAAGAAGGCCGTCATCTTCTGGGGCTTCCTGCTCGGCGGGCTCAACGCTTGCGCCTACTACTGGCTCTCGCCGACCAACACCACCGGCATGCTCCTGCTGGCGGCGCTGGGTTCCGTCTTCTATGCGCCGACGATCGCGGTGGCTTGGTCCATGTACGCCGACGCCGCCGACTTCTCCGAGTGGCAGACCGGCCGCCGCTTCACCGGCATGGTCTTTGCCACGATCGGCTTCGCGCTGAAATCCGGTCTCGCGCTCGGTTCGGCGGTGTTCCTCTGGGCGATGGCGGGCTTCTGGGGCTACGAGACCACCGCGCCCAGCGCGCCGAACGCGATCCATGGCTACCTGATGTCCTCGAGCTTCGGCGTGGCCTTCTGCTTCTTCGGTGCGGCGCTCGCGATCGCCTTCTGCTCGCTCAACAAGAATCGCACGCTGGAGATGGCGGATGAGCTCAACGAGCGTCGCCGCAAGGCCGACGCCGCCCGCGACGCCGCTCCGGCCGCCTGATCCGCCCCTCGCGCAGCGGATTTTCCGCCTGGCCGGGCACCGCTTCGGCGGTCGCCCGGCTTTTTATCGGTACCGCTCGCGCCCCGGACCCAGAGCCGCGGACAGCACCATCCGATGATTGCGCTCAAGGGCGGTGGCTGTTGTCCTTCGCTTCGCCGCCGGGCCGCTTCCCAGCGCCACGCCTTCCACTCCGTGAAAAGACCGACGCGCCTTGACCAGCGCGACGAACCTCAGTTCTTCCTCTCGCTTTCCATGCCATTCCGCCGTTTCGCCCTCCTCGCCGTTTTCGTCGCGTCGGCTCTCCTGACGGTCGCGGCTCCGGCTCCCGCTACAAAAGGAGCTTTCTCCACCGGCAAGCACCGCAACCTCTTTGCCGAACTTCTCGGCAAGTCGGAGTGCGAGCTGCAGGCGAAGATCGACGCCGCCTGGGCGCAGCTCTTCCACGGGCGGGATGCCGACCAGCGGCTGTACTACCCTGTCGGCGACGACAGGGCCTATATCGCCGACATCGGCAGTCAGGATGTGCGCAGCGAAGGTATCTCCTACGGGATGATGCTGGCGGTGCAGCTCGACAAGCGGGAGGAGTTTGACCGGCTCTGGCGCTGGGTGAAGGCGCATTTGTACCACGCCGATGGGCACAACGAGGGCCTCTTCGCGTGGCAGGCCCGCTTCGACGGCACGATCATCGACCCCGGCACGGCCTCCGATGGCGAGGAGTGGTTCGCGATGACGTTGCTCTTCGCCGCCAACCGCTGGGGCCGGATCGAGGGCGGCCTCGATTACGGTGCCGAGGCGCAGGCGGTGCTCGATGCGATGCGGCGCGAACGTGATGGACCGAACACCACGGCGGTGTTCGATCCGCATCATAAGCAGGTGGTCTTCGCTCCGACCAAATGGGGCGCCACCTTCACCGACCCGTCCTACCACCTTCCGTTCTTCTATGAGTTGTGGGCTCGCTGGGATCGCACGGAGGAAGGCCGGCGGTTCTGGGCCGAGTGCGCGACCGTGAGTCGTGGGTTTTTCCGCAAGGCGGCCCATCCGCAGACGGGACTCATGCCCGAGTACTCCCATTTCGACGGGCGGCCGGTCGACGGCGAGCGGGGCGATTTCCGCTACGACGCGTGGCGCACGCTCGCCCATGTCGCGCTCGACCATGCCTGGTTCGCCGCGGACCCGTGGCAGGTCGAGCAGAGCAACCGCGTG
>JAHFTC010000107.1 GCA_023269585.1 Opitutaceae bacterium | reverse complement strand
CGATCCGGGTTTCCGACCGGACAACGTGTTCGTGCTCTACGCGGCGCCGTCGCCCTCGCAGTACGAGTCACAGCTGGATCTCGCGCGGTACTTCGAACGCCTGGTCGACGCCGTGCGCGAGGCGCTCGGCGTCGAGGCCGCGGCGGTCGACGCCAGCGCGCCGCTGGCGGGGGTGACGCTGCGTTTTCCGTACTGGGTCGTGGGCGAACCGGCCGAGAGCAACGCGGGCAACGAGGCCGTCCACAATCCGGTGACGCCCGGCTTCTTCGACACCCTGGCGCTGCGACCGGTCGCCGGCCGGCTCTTCACTCCGAGCGATGACGAGCGCGGCAAACCGGTGCTGATCGTCAACGAGGCGCTGGCGCGCCGGCTTGCCCCGGGCGGTGACGCGCTCGGCAAACGCCTGCGGCTGGTGCCGTGGCTCTCGCAGAGCGAGCATGAGGTCGTCGGCATCGTGCGCGACGTGCGCCAGGAGAATCTCACCGATGCACCGCCGCCGCAGTACTACGTGCCACAACGGCAGGCGCCGTGGTTCTTCACCACGCTGCTGGTGCGGGTGCGCGATGGACAGGCCCCGCCGCTGACGGCGTTGCGCGCGGCGCTCGGTCGGGCGGATCCGGCCCTCCCCGTGGAGTTTCGCACCCTCGAGGACGCGATAGCCGGCACGGCGTTGCCGGCGCGGATGGCGTCGCGGTTGTTCGGAGCGTTGGGATTGCTGGCCTTCGCGCTCACGCTGTTCGGTGTGTACGCGAACCTTGCGTTCGCTGTGGCGCAACGCACCCGGGAGTTCGGTCTGCGGCTGGCCCTTGGGGCGACGCCGGCCGGCGTGGTCGCGCAGATGGCCGGCGAGGCCGGGCGGTTGGTGGCGATCGGGCTCGCACTGGGCGGCGCCGGCGCGTGGGCCCTCGGCGGCGCTCTGCGCAACCGCATCCCGGGTGTGGGTACACACGATCCGGTGCTGTTGCTCGCGGTGGGCGCGATACTCGCGTTCGCGGCGTTGGCCGCGGCCGCGTGGCCGACCTGGCGCGCCGCCATGGTCCCGCCGGCGACGGCGCTGCGGCACAGCTGATGGCGAAGAATGAGACGGATACGCCGGATGGGACCTTAGGGACCATGGAGCGCGAAAACTTTCGGAATCTCTCAACCGATGAAAACACAGATCATCATCCGGGCGCTTGGCGCTCTCGTACTCTGCACGGCCGCGCAGCTGCGGGCTCAAGAAGTTGCACCGCTCGACCGTGCCGCGGCATTGGCTGAAGCGCGCTCCGGCAAGTGGGAACGCGCCGAGCCGGCGCTCGAAGCGCTGGCGGCGACCGTGCCGGCCGATCCCGAGGTGTGCGCGCAACTCGTGCTCCGGCGGCTGGAGCAGAAACGTAATAAGGAGGCCGTCGCGCTGGCCGAGCGCGCGGCGGAGGCGGCGCCGAACAGCGCGGGGTTGCAGTCGCTCTACGGACGCGCGCTCGGCGCGCGGATCGGCGAACTGGCGTTCATTCAGCAGGGGTTCGTCGCGCCGAAGATGCTGCGCGCGTTCAAGCGCTCGGTGGAGCTCGACCCGCACCACGTGCCCGGACTGATCGGGCTCGCGAACTATTACCTCTATTCGCCGGCGATCGCCGGTGGCAGCTACGAGAAGGCGGAGGAGCATGCGTTGCAGGTTGAGAAACTGGATGCCTACAAAGGCTCGCTGATCCGCGCGCAGATCCGCGAGCGGCAGGACCAGTGGTCCGAGGCCGCGGTCTGCTACCGCAGCGCGTTGGCGGTGCAGCCGAGGAACGCGTGGGCGCACGCCCAGCTCGGCAACGCCCTCGCGAAAGCCGGCGACAAGTCCGCCGCGAAAGCCGCTTTCGAAGCCGCCCTCCAACTCGAGCCCGACCTCGCGCAAGCGAAGGAGGGACTGAGCACGCTCGAAGCGAAAACGGAGAACTGAGGCACCCCGGCCGGCGCGCTCGTGCCGGAGCACGGTTTCACCTGTGCTCCGGCCGCTGCGTCACCAGCGGTGTTTGGCGCGCGTGGTGTAGGATCCAATAGGCGCAGAGGCCGACAAAGCCGCTGATGAGCGTCGCGGTGGCCCAGACCCATTTCGCAGCGAAGCGAGGGGGCATCGGTGGTCGATCGCGCAGGACGACGATGAAGAGAATCGTGTGCGCTATGCCGACCGGGATCTTGAGTGCGAGCGGCAGAGCGTTGAGCGCGACGAGGAACCACAAGAGACGCGGTTCGTCACTCCCGGCTGCGGTGGCGGATTGTGTTGGGTCAACCTTCGAGCGGACGGCGGGGTCCTCTGTCCGGCGGACGACGCGGAGGATGTTCTCGTCGTCGTGGTACGTGTAGCCGAGGGGAATGAGCACGGCGTCGAAGATCTGCGGCCAGGTGGCGTTGCGAACGGTGATGCTGGTGCGTGTTCCGGCGAGCTCTTCGGGAAGGATGAGGTTGAGTTCGAAATAGTCGGCGACGTCGCGGAGCACGCGCCGGACCTCTGTGTCCGGATAGTCGATGCTTATGCGCGTCGGCTCCGAAGACCGGGCTGCGGGCACTGCCGTACTGTTGGTTGCGGCCGGCGCGAGAACGGCACAGCCGAGCCATAGCGCGAGGAGTGGTGCGAAGCGCCTCATCGGTTGCCTGCGGCTGGTTGCTGCCCGGAGGCGAGGTTTGAGTGGTGGAAGAGCCAGTAGGCGAGCAGCGGCACGATGCCGCCGCCGAGGATGAAGAGCACCCAGAGCGTTTTGGGGAGAAAGACCGTCGGACGGTCGAGACATTGGCGGGCGACGCCGATGGCGAAGACCAGATGCAGCACGGCCAGAGGGAGGACAACGGCCAGCGGGAGCAGCTTCGCCGCGTCGTCGACGGCGGAGGTGAGCGAAACGGGATCGGTTCGCGGCGACGCCGTTTCCGGGAGCGGCGGGCGGGGGCGGATCGTCACGGCGCCGTCGCCGAGATCGTCTTCGGAGAAGGTGTAGCCGTGGGCGTTTAGGACGGCGCGGAAGGCGGGGCGCCACGTGGTGCTTTCGAGGTGGACGGTGACGCGGAAGTCGAGCGGGCGGGGGATGACGAGGCCGAGGCCGCTCGTTCTGGCGATGTGGCGGAGCACCTCGGAGGCGGGCGCGTTCGTGAAATGGACAGCGATGCGTGGTTCAGAGCCGGTGTCCGTCTTGGGAAAGAGCAGGTCTGGTATCCACGTCTGGTCGGTGGCGAAGAGACTGATCACGCGAACGAGACCATCGGACTCGATGAAGGTATAGCCGACCGGGGTGAGCACTTCGCGGAAGATCTGCCGCCACGTGACGTTGCGCAGCTTCACGCTGGTACGCCCGTGGATCTCCGAGTCGATGACGAGATTGAGGTGAACGTGACCGGCGACATCGGCGAGAATGACGCCGATCTGCTGATTGGGGTAGTCGATGGAGATGAGGCCCTTTTCGGGATCGTTGATGGTGATCGCGGAGGTCGGAGGCGACGCCGGTGCCTCCGCGTGGCCTAGGGATGCCGACGCAAAGACCAAGGCAACGAGCGCGGTGAGGCGGAATACGCGGGGCATGTTCACGGGGCGGACTCCTTTTGTGCGACGGCGAAGGTCGAGTAGTGGAAGAGCCAGTAAGCGAGCAGCGGCAGCACGCCGCCGACAAGGATCAGGAGGGTCCAGAGCCATTTCGGCGCGAAGAGGGCTGGTCGGAGCAGCGGGGTACGGATGACGCCGAGGGCGAGCATGCCATGGACGACTAGGCCCAGCCCGAAGAGGAGAAGGGAGGGGCCCTGCGAAAACAGGAGGGCGCGCAGCGGGCGGTTGATGGAGGGGAACGGGGACGGCGCGACCGTTTTCGGCGCGAAGAAGTTCACCTCCTGGATGCGCAGAATCCCCTCGTCTTCGGTGAAGGTGTAGCCGAGCGGGAAGAGCAGCTCGCGAAAAGCTTCGCGCCAGGTCGCCTCACGGAGGTGCAGGGTTGCGGTTCCGGCGAGAGTCTCGGGTAAGACGAGGTTCAGCTCCTTGCGATCAGCGATGTCGCGCAGGATCTCGCGGACCGGCTGGTTGATGGCGGCGACGGCGAGGCGGGGCTCGGTGGCCGGCTCGCCGGGGCGGACGAAGAGGTCGCAGTCGAAGTCCCACGACTGGATCGCGCCGGACTTGGGGAGGGCGCGGAGAATCTTGCCGTCGGAGCTGAGGCTCAGCGCCGTGCTCTGACGGAGCTGGAGGAAGGCTGTTCCGAGTTCCACGTTGTCCATCACGATTCCGATGCGCTGCGTGGCGGGACCGACGATCGAGAGGTCGAGGCCGCAGGCGTGGGCGACATCGGAGAGCACGACGGCAGCCTCGGTATCGGTGTAGTCGAGGGACAGCCGCTGGGTCTCGTGGTCGTAACTGGTGCCAGCTGCGGCCGACGCCAGCATCGCGCACCAGGTGCCAGCGGCGAAAAGGAGGGCGGGGATCACTTTCACCGCGCCAGTCGGGCAGAATGTATATGGCCGGTCAATGTCGCCACCGTTCGAATGCAACACCGATTTTGGAGCAGTTCGCTGTCCTCGTGATAGCGTTTCGTTTCAGAGCCTGCCGTTTGCTGGAGGCCCGCGTTCGCCGGAGGCGACGGTCCCGGCCATCTGTCAGGTGCGGGAACAGCTCGGCTGCGCCTGCTTGCGGACGGCGCAGATCTACACGCACGTCTCCATCAAAGAGGTCCACGCCGCCACGCACCCCGGGGCGACGTTGTCGCGGGCGGATAGCGGCCTTGCGGAAGCCGGGGACCGCGCTTAACCTGCCGGCATGAATTACAGGGAACGCATCACCTTCAACCCGAACCAGTGCGGAGGCCGGCCTTGCATCCGGGGGATGCGCATTCGTGTGAAGGACGTTCTCGACCTTGTCGCGGCCGGCAATTCTGAGTCGGAGATTCTCGCGGACTTCCCCGACCTTGAGGCGGACGACATCAAGGCGAGTTTGGAGTACGCCGCCGCCCAGCTCGATCACCCTGTGCTCGTCGCCAGCCGGTGAAATTCTTGGTCGATGCCCAGCTGCCGCCGGCGCTTGCGCGCTGGCTCACACCGAAGCTGGCTGCGAGGCCCAAGCGGTGCGCGAGATCGGCCTGCGTGATGCCGATGCCGGCGTGATCTGGCGGCACGCCGAGGCCTCGGGCTGCATCATCGTGACCAAGGATGAGGATTTTGCCCAACGGGTGCACGCGACCGAAAACGGGCCGAGCGTTGTGTGGCTGCGGGTGGGCAATACGTCCAACGCCGCCCTGCGTGGGTGGTTCGTGCCGCGCGTGCCGCAGATCGTGGCCTTGATTGGCCAGGGCACGCGACTGGTGGAGATCCGGTAGCCGCTCCTTTCTCTCCGGCCTTTCGACGCCGCTCCCGGTTCTGCCGGGCGCGGCTTTTTGTTTTCCGCTGGTCGCGGTCGCACTCCGGCGAGGCATCGCGCTCCCTGCTTGTCGGCCGCCAGCGGTTACGAGTGGCCGGTTACGGCGAGCCAGAGCTACCCGATCACATGAACGGCCGGATCTACGACCCGCTCCTAGGCAGGTTCCTCAGCGCAGCCATTGTGGTATAGAACCCTAGGAATGCTGTCCTTGCAGCGCTGGCAAATCTTCGAAAAGACATTCTTGCCGGGAAATTTCCCTAATCGATGCAGCTCTTTCGCTACATTCCAGACCCAGACCGTTTTCGGTCTTTCCAAGTGCCGTCAGAATCCGCCGAACGAGTGGTTTCGCTCTTCTTCGAAGATCGCTCTGTTGCTCAAAGTTGGGCGGAAATCGATGTCGTTCCGGTTGGGCAGACGGATGCCCCAACGGGAGATTTTCCATGCCTGAATAACTATGGCAAAATTCCGCTGTGCAGCACCCGTGCATGGTCAGCCCTGAAGGGTATTCTTCAGGAGTACGTCGAGCCGCTGCCACTTCGCGGCGAAGATGGCTCGGAGCTTCTCCTGCTTAATGTCATGGTCACTATCGATGCCATAGACCTCCAGCGCTCCGAGTTTAGCGTGAATGCGGCGACCGGCAGAGTCGACCGAATCTACAAATGCGTGTTCAAAGAGCAGCTTGTTTCGGGAAAACCCATCTTCAAAACCCCACTCAGAAATGGCGCTGAACTCTTCGTGAGCGAAGAGTTCAGGATAGCAGTCGAATCACATCGTCTAGACGGACTGTTGTGGAAAGTAGCCTGAGCCGGCGGCGCACCAACCGGTCGGTTATTGAAAGGTGGTCGATCGGCGGGGAGCGGGTGGGTCGGGTTGGTGGGAAGGGTTTTCGAACACCGGGGCGTGCGCCGCGTGTAACGGGTCGGTTTCGTGGCTCGACTCGGCGGCGGGGACGGGGAGACTGCGCGGCGGTGCCGGGGCGTGCGTGAGCGGCGGTCGGCGCAGCGGCACCGACAGGCAAACCTACCAACTCCTGCGCACTGCCGCGTGTTTCGTTGTTCCCATCCATCATGAAGAAACCACTCGTTGAATTCATCGGCACGTTCTTCCTCGTGTTCACGATCGGCATGACCGTGATCGCGCCCGGTGCCGGCGCCATGGCCCCGCTGGCCATTGGCTCGGTGCTGGCGGTCATGATCTTCGCCGGCGGACACATCTCCGGCGGACACTTCAATCCGGCGGTGACGCTGGGTGTCTTCCTGCGCGGCAAGTGTGCGGCCAACGAGGTCGTGCCGTATTGGATCGCCCAGCTCGCCGCCGCGGCGGTTGCGGCTGCCGCAGTGCAGTACCTGAAACCGGCGGAGGAATTGGCGAAGTTGGTCGCGGGGACGCCGGCGATCGGCCCGGCCCTGCTGGTCGAATTCCTGTTCACGTTCGCGCTCGTGTGGGTCGTCCTCAACGCGGCGACGGCCAAGGGCACGGCGGGCAACTCGTTCTACGGGCTGGCCATCGGCTTCACGGTGCTCGTGGGCGCGTATTCGGTCGGTTCGATCTCCGGCGGTGCCTTCAATCCCGCGGTCGCGCTGGGCATCACGCTCATGGGGCTCTCGGCCTGGAGCAGCATCTGGATCTTCCTCGTGGCCAACCTTGCCGGTGGTGCGGCGGCGGCGACAGCGTTCAAGCTGCTCGCCGAGGACGCCGACTGACGACGAGCGGACGGGTCGGAGAGCCGTCCCTACCTTTGAAAACGACGAGGCGGAGCCGAGTGATCGGCTCCGCCTCGGTTGTTTCGGGAGCGGGCGGGGCGAGTGTCGGGCGAGAAGCCCGACCCTCGACCGGAACCGCCGGCTCGGGTTCAGGTGGTGCGGCCGGCCGCGCGGTTGAGGGCGCTGATCAGGGCGCGGATGGAGGCGGTCTCGATGTTGGTGTCGATGCCGGCGCCGAAGAACTGCAGGCCGCGGTCGGTCTTGATCTGGATGTAGGAGGCGGCCTTCGAGTCGGCGCCTTCGCCGAGGGAGTGCTCGTTGTAGGTGACGAGCTGGAAGTTCTTCAGGCCCGCGAGCTCGAGGGCGTGGACGAAGGCGGCGATGGGGCCGTTGCCGTTGCCGCGCAGGCGCTGCGGCCGGCCCTCGATGATGAGGTCGGCGGTGCACTCGGTCTCCTGATGGTGTCCGCTGCGCGGATGCGCCGAAAAATCCGCGAGGGCGTAGGGCGCGGTGCGGTTGATGTACTCGTTCTGGAAGAGCGCGTGGATCTCCTCCGAGGCGATCTCGGTGCCCTTGGAGTCGGCGTAGTCGTTGACGATCTTGCCGAACTCCTTGTGCATGGCCTTCGGGAGCTGCAGGCCGTACTCCTTCTCGAGGATGTAGGCGACGCCGCCTTTGCCGGACTGGCTGTTGATGCGGATGATCGCGCGGTAGGTGCGGCCGATGTCGGCCGGGTCCAGAGGGATGTAGAGCACGTCCCAGGGCCGCTCCGAGCACTGCTTGGCCCAGGACTTCTTGATGGCGTCCTGGTGCGAGCCGGAGAAGGCGGTGAAGACGAGCTCGCCCACGTACGGATGGCGCGGATGCACCTCCATCTTCGTGCAGCGCTCGTAGACCTCGCGCACGTGGTTGATGTTCGAGAAGTCGAGGCCGGGATGGAGGCCGTGGGTGTAGAGGTTGAGCGCGACCGTGGTGATATCGAGGTTGCCGGTGCGTTCGCCGTTGCCGAAGAGGGTGCCCTCGACGCGGTCGGCGCCGGCGAGCAGGCCGAGCTCAGTGGCGGCCACGCCGGTGCCGCGGTCGTTGTGGGTATGGAGGCTGATAGTCGTCGACTCGCGGCGGGTGAGGTGCGTGCTCATCCACTCGATCTGGTCGGCGTGGATGTTGGGCGTGGCGTACTCGACGGTGGCCGGGAGGTTGAGGATAATCTTGTTCTGCGGCGTGGGTTGCCAGACGTCGGAGACGGCCTCGCAGATCTCGAGGGCGAACTCGAGCTCGGTGCTGGTGAAGCTCTCGGGCGAGTATTCGAGGCGGATCCGGGAGCCGGCGGCGACGAGCGGCTGCATCTTCTCCTTGAGGAAGGAGACGCCGTGCGTGGCGATGGCGATGATCTCGGCCTTGGTGGCGCCGAAGACGTATTCACGCTGCTTGGGCGAGGTGGAGTTGTAGAGATGGAAGATGGCGTGCTTCACGCCCTGGAGGGCCTCGAGAGAGCGGGTGATGAGGTCCTCGCGGCACTGGCAGAGGATCTGGATGGAGACATCGGCCGGGATGCGGTTTTCCTCGATGAGGCGGCGGCAGAACTCGAATTCGATCTGCGAGGCGGAGGGGAAGCCGACCTCGATCTCCTTGAAGCCGATGCCGACGAGGAGTTCGAAGTACTCGAGTTTCTCCTCGACGCTCATGGGCTGGGCGAGGGCCTGGTTGCCGTCGCGCAGATCAACGCTGCACCAGATCGGGGCGTGCGTGAGCGTGCGGTTGGGCCACTGGCGGTTGGGAAGGCGGACCGGCGGGAACGGGCGGTACTTCGTGATCGGCGACTTTTGCATGACGGAAAGGGACGGGCGTTGGAAAGGGATAGGGTGGAACGGACGGAACGGATTTCACGATTCGTTCCGGGAAACGGCGCACGGGGCGCCCAGGCACAGGGGGTGTTTCCCGGAAATCAGGCCAGCGCCAGGCGGCGGTCCGCTGTGCCGCGGAACGGCTGGCCGCCGGTAAGTCGAAGCGCTGTCGGGAGGAGATTCACGCGGGCGCAGTAAGCCGGCGGAGCGGCGGCCTGTCAACGGCGGGGAGATACCCGGTGCGCCACCCGCGCGCGCCCTCGTGACTGGGGCACGCGCCGGATTCCCCCGCGACCGTTTACGTTCACGGTCGTGAACGTAAACGGTTGCGGCAGGGCGGGCCATTGCCGAAGGGCGCGCCGCCTGCGGCCGTTTACCCTCACGGTCGTGAAGGGAAACGTCCGCTGCGAAAACGCGTTGCGGTGGTGCGCGGCGGTAACCTCAATCGCCCCGGCGCGTCACCTCCGACGTGCCTGTTGAAGCCACAACACCATGGACGATCAAGCGCCCGACTACGACGCATTGCTGGCCGGCGTTCGCCGCGGCGACCAGGCAGCGGCCCGCACGCTCGTCGAGGTGTTGCACCCCCTGGTCCGCAAGATTGTTCGCGCCCACCTCCCGCGCCGCGTGGCCGAGGATGATCTCGCGCAGGAGGTTTACCTGAAGATGTTCAGCCGTCTCGAACAGTACCGTGGCGAGATGCCGTTGCCGCACTGGGTTTCCCGGATCGCGGTGACGACCTGCATCGACCAACTGCGCTTCCAACAGCGCCGGCCGGAGCTGCGCTGGGCCGATCTCTCGGAGAATGAGGCCGAGGTCCTCGACGCCGTGCTCACCGGCATCGCCGGCGAGGACGCCACCGACGCGCTCGCGGCGAAGGAGCTCGTGCACCGCCTCATCGAACAACTTTCCCCCGCCGACCGCACCGTCATCACGTTGCTCGATCTTGAACAGAAGTCCGTCGCGGAGATCCGCGAGATCACCGGCTGGGGATCGAGCATGATCAAAGTCCGCGCTTTCCGAGCACGTCGGAAATTGCGCAAGCTCTTCGAACAACTGGAACGAAAGGAACGCCCATGAAACGCCCGGATCCCTGGATGAAACTCGTCGCGGCTGCCCGCCGCGCCCCCGCGGACGAATCCGCGGCGTTGCCGCTCGGTTTCGCCACCCGTGTCGCCGCGCAAGGCCTCGCGCAACGACGCGAGTCGGCGGACTTCTTCGGTGTGTTCGCCCTGCGCGCCCTCGGCTTGGCGGTGGTGGTGCTCATCACGGCGGCGGCGGTGGGTTACCCGCTGAACAACGCGGTGGCTGCCGACACTTCCGACGACCTCGACGACCCGGTTAGCGAACTGGTGGGCCAACTCTGAACATGATCACCAAAGCTCGAACAGTTTGGATTCTCACCGGCATCTTTCTTGCCGGTCTGGCCAGTGGCTTCCTCCTGGCCCCGCTGGTGCCTGGGCGCGGGCCGGCGCCACGGACCCCGCGCCCTTTCATCGATCGCACCATGGAGCGGCTCGAGGAGAAACTGTCGCTCGCCCCCGAGCAACGGGCGAAGGTGGTCGAACTGCTGCGGGAGTCCGGCGTGGAACTCGGCAAGATCCGCCGCGACTCCTGGCTGGAAAGCATGAAGGCAATCCAGCGGCTCAACGAGAAGATCGCGGCCCTGCTCACGCCCGAGCAGCGGGTGCAGTTCGACGCGTTCCAAAGCGAACAGCTCGAGCGTCTCCGTCGCCGCCAGATGGATCGCGAGGGCCGCTACGGCTTCCGCGGCGACGGGCCGCCTCCGCTGCCAACTGGGATCGCGCCGCCATCGGGAGGGACGCAGGAGGCGTTGCCTCCCACGCCTCCGCCGCCACCCAACGATTGAACGCGAAGCGCCGCCACGAGCGGCGCTTTTTTTCGCCAGATTCTGATTGCGGGGCGGAAGGGCGAACACCACCGTCCGCGCCGGCCAGGTCCCATGCATGGTCAGGCGCGTGAACTCCGCCAGGACCGGAAGGTAGCAACGGCAACGACGTCCTCCCAGTGCCGTGGGGTGCCTGGCCACTTTCATTTTTTCCTGTCGCCGCGGTGCACGCGGCCTTGCCCCGGCTCCGGGGCCCGCTACGAAGGAAGCCATGAATACCTCGCTCGTCCTGACGCTTGTCGGCGCCGACCGCCCCGGCTTGGTGGAATCGGTTGCGGAACTCGTCGCCGCGAATGGCGGCAACTGGCTGGAGAGTCGCATGGCGCGCTTGGGCGGTCAGTTCGCCGGCATCGTGCGGGTCGCGTTGCCGACGCCCCGCGAGGCGGCGTTGCGTGGGGCGCTCGCGACGCTCGAGGCGAAGGGACTCAAGGTCACGGTGGCGCATGATCCCGCGGCCGAACCGGCCGCGAAGCCGGGCCGGGCGGTGAAGCTCGAGCTCGTCGGCCAGGATCGGCCGGGCATTGTCCACCAGATCACGCGGGTTCTCGCGGCCCATCAGGTGAACGTCGAGGAACTCGTCACCGAGTGTGTCGAGGCGCCGATGGCGGGCGGCATCTTGTTTCAGGCCCAGGCCGAACTGCACGTGCCGGCATCCGCCGACATGGCGGCGATTCGCGCCGACCTCGAAAAGATCGCAGCGGACCTGATGGTGGACCTGAATTTCGCGGAGGCCGATTGATGCTTCGCGCCCGCCGTTTGCGCGGGCAAAACGGGTGGCTACCGTTCGGCCGATCATGTCGCCGATTGAGGCTGCCTTCTCCTCGATTCTCGAACCCGGGCTGAGCCCGCGGGGCAGGTCGCGCGCGGAACGAGCCACGGGTGCGGCGGATGATACGACCGCGAATCCGCGCCAAGGGCCGGCCGGGGAGGTCGAAGGTGGCGTCGGTCGGACCGACCGTGCGACCGACCAACGCGTGAAGGCCTACGGGGCGGCGGCGGCGCGGTTGGCTGCCGCGGCAGGGCGGGACTCCGCCGATAATCCGGAGGAGGTGGCGGCGCTCAATCGGCTCAAGGAGGCGGACGCCGCCGTGCGGGCCCACGAGGCGGCACATGTGGCGGCGGGGGGCAGTCACGTGCGCGGCGGAGCGACGTACACGTATGAAACCGGTCCCGACGGCCGGCAGTATGCCGTGGCGGGGGAAGTCCAGATCGACGTCTCTCCGGTGAAAGGCAACCCGCAGGCGACGATCCAAAAGATGGCGACAGTGCGCGCCGCGGCGCTCGCGCCCTCGGATCCCTCGGCCGCGGATCGTGCGGTGGCCGCCGCAGCGGCGCAGGCGGAAGCCGCCGCCCGAGCCGAACTCAGCCAGATGAAGGCGGAGGAAGGCGAGGGCAACGCGGCCGAGGCGGGCGGCAAAGCGACGCAGTCCAACTTCGAGCAAGCGGCCGCGCAGATCACCGCGGCCCAGGCGCAGCAGGTGCAGGCGACCTACGGGGCCTTCGCGGCGCGGCAAGCTCCCGCCCAACCGGCGTTCCTGGCGGCGGCGTGAGTCCCACGGCTCGCGTTGCCGCGCGACCGAATTGTCACCGCTGGCCGGGCACAGTCAGCCGAGCGGTGCGGGCCGAGTGCCGGGCGGCGAAAAACAAGCCCCCTCGGCGGCACTCGGCAGGAACTTGCTCCCGCACTGCAAACGGGGTGCCTGTATCTCGCTCTTCGTGATGGGAGAAAACTCCCGGCTGATGCCGGATTCACTCCCACCGACGGTCGAGCTGGGCGGCGTGGAAGCGGATTGTGCGCTGGTGGGCGGCGATGCCGACGTCGTCGGCGGTCTCGATCAACGTGGTGAGCACGGTCTGCAGCGCCTCGGCGTGGCGGCCGAGGTTGTGCAATGTCAGCGCGAGAAAGACCTCGAACTCGCGTTGCTCGGGAAAGTGGATACGCCCCTGCTCGAGGACCTGTCGGGCCCGTTCGTACTCGCCGAGGCAGCGGAGCGCCGAGCCGAGGCCGAGGTAGGACGCCGAGAGCTCGTTGGGCGGCAGGCCGAGGGCGATCGCGCGTTCGTACGCCGTGGCGGCGTCGCGGTAGCGGCCGAGCACCTCGTTGCTCCACGCGATTTGGTGCAGAATCTCCGGCGTGTGGGGGAAGCGGGCCTCGAGGGCGCGCAACCGCGGCAGGAGGGCGGCCGCCGCGCCGCCGTGGCGGGCGCCGACGATCGCGTCGAGCTCGGGCTTCCATTCGGGCGGGGAGACGGGTGACTCGCTCATCGCATGGAATCGAGCGCGGGCGGTGGTCGGTGGCAACGACGGATCGTGGACCGCAACCGCGCCCGAAGGCCGCCAAGGGGCGCCGCACTTGGCAGGGGCATTGAGGCAATTGCACATTTTCGTGATACGGTCGTATCACAGAAATGTGCAAAGCCTCGGGTCACGCTTGGGGGCGGGGGCCGGCGTGGGCTTCTCGCACGCGGCGGCGCAGATCGCGGGCGGCGGCACACGGATCCGCAGCCGCGCAGATCGCGGAGACGACGGCGATGCCGTCCGCACCCGCGGCGAAGGTGCGCGCGGTGTTCTCCACGGTGATGCCACCGATGGCGACGACGGGCCGCGCGATGCGCCGGCGAAGGGCGGAGAACTCAGCTTCGCCGAGCGCCGGTGCAGCGTCTGATTTGGTGCCAGTTGGGAAAAGCGGCCCGAGCCCGACGTAATCGACGGCGGGGTCGATGGTCGCGAGTTCCGCGGCGGAGGTGATTGAGAGGCCGACGATGGCAGCGGGTCCGAGGATCGCGCGAGCGGCCGCGGGCGTGAGGTCGTCCTGGCCGACGTGCACGCCATCGGCGCCGATGGCGTGGGCGACGTCGATGCGATCGTTGACGAGCAGGGGAATGCCGAGGGGGCGCAGTTGGGCGAGGAGGGCGCGGCCGGCTTCGGCGAGCGCGCGCGCCGGGGCCGCTTTGTCGCGAAGTTGGACAATGGTGACACCGCCGGCGACGGCCGCGGCGACGGTGGCGACGAGGCCGAGGCGGACGGTCATGGCCGGATCGGTGACGAGGTAGAGCGAGAGATCGAAGCGCGCGGGCATCGGGCCGGATGTTGGCTGCGGGCGGGCGGCGGGCGAGCCCCGAGCGCTGGGCCGGTGGCCCGGGCTCCGGGCGGCGTGCCCCCGGTGGCGCCACCCCCGCCGCAGCGCCACCCCGCGGAGTGCACTCCGCGGGGTGGGGCGCACGGTCCCGGCCTCGCGGAACTTGTAATACAATAGATTACAAGTTCCGGAAGGGCGGAGGGGGCAGGGATGGAGGGTCCTCGGGGGGGGGCGAGGGTGGGGTGGACGCGTGAGTGGGGAGCGTG
>JAHFTC010000208.1 GCA_023269585.1 Opitutaceae bacterium | reverse complement strand
GGATCGCCAGCACGTAGGCGAACGAGCAGTCCCAGCTTTCCTGCAACGCCTGCTTGGTGATGATGTAGCGGATCGGGCAATCCTTCGCGAGCAGGCCGCCGGCATCATCGACCTCCTTCAACTCGTCCTTCTCGCTCGACTTGATCGCGATCTGCTCGGACGGGATGCCGCGGGTGCCGACGAGGTACTCACGCACATCCTCGGCGTGCACCATGCCAGAGCTGCGCTGGTCCTTGCCGGTGCGCTCGACCTGGATGAGGCAGATGGGGCGGATCGGCACGCCGGTGTTGGCTTCGTTCTCGGTCGCCCGCTCCTCCAGCCGGTCCCGATGCTCCAGGGCGGCGAGCAACGTGTCCTTCCAACTCGTGCTGCCGCGGTTCTGGAGATGCAGGTCGAGCTTGATCATGCCCTCGCGCAACAGGTCGCGCCCGCCGATTTCCACGAGCACGTTGCTCTCCGCCGGCGGCGTGGCCGAGAGCTCCACGAGCAGGCACGGATTGAACCCTTCCAACGTCTTCCGCGCGCCGGCGCTGTAGGCCTTGTGGCCTTCGTCGAGAATCACGATCGGTTGGAGCAGGCGCAGCGTGTTGCCGAGCGAGGTCTTCGCCTGCCGGCCCCAGAAACCGTCCTCCTTCTCGAAGGTGTCGAGGTTGGGTACGCGCTTGAGCAGCGCCGCGTGCGCCGCCGGATCGTCCTCCGGCGGGAAAAACCGGTCGAAGCCGCCGCTGTCCTTGAACATCCGCAACGTCTCCTTCGTCTCGCGGTTGGCCGAGGGCAGCATGAGCAACAGCACGCAAAGATTGTCCGCCACGTCGGCGGGCGAGAAACCGCTCGTCTTTTCCAGAATCAGCGTCCGCCCGGCCGAAGCGAGGTCAAGCATCTGCCGATACGGGTGGTCGCGGTCTTTCAATGCCGTCCATGTCTGCCGGTAGATTTGTGTGCTGGGCACGACCCAGAGCACGAGGCCGGTCTGGCGCTTGCGGTAGTGCGTCTGCGCCAGCTCGACGACCTTCGTCGCGAGCAACGTCTTGCCGCCGCCGGTGGGCACCTTGAGGCAGGCCGCCGGCAACGGTTCGCGCAGCCCGTTGCGCCGCGGCAGGTAGCCGGCGAGCCCGACCTTGGTCCACGCCTGCGCGGCGAAATCGAACGCCTCCGCCAGCTCGGCATCGACCTCGCGCAGCTTCGCGGCCTTCGCGCGCTGCTCCGCCAGCGCGACCAGCCAGTCGCGGACGGCGTCGAGCGTGCGGAGTTGGTATTCCTTGAGGACCATGGCGGGAGGTGCGGGGCGGCTCAGGCGTCGAGCGCGCGGTAGATTTGGAACGGAAGTTGGCAGAACTGGATCCGCAGCCGGTCGAGGAAGTGCTCGTCGAGGTACTTCGTGGGCGCAAAGACGAGTTTGGGTTTGCCGCTCACGCTCGGCAGCGCCCGGGCGGCGTCGAGGGTGAGGGCGAGATTGCGCAGCTTCGCCGGGTCCTCGGTATAGAAGAGGAACACATCGTGGTGCCGGCTCTCGCCGATGAAGCCGCTCTTGCGGTCGATCTTCTTCGCGTCGAACTCCTCGCCGGTGGCGGTGAAGAACACGTAGCGGGCAAGCGACTCGAAATCCGGCAGCGACTTGCCGGCGAGGATCGAGTGCAGCTCCATCGGCCGGCCGAGCTTGAAGTAGCTGAACGTGCCGCCGAGCCCGGCGCGCAACGCCTCGTCCTTCGCACCCGGCACACCCTGGGCGACGCGACGCACGCGCTCGGCCGTGATCGAGTCGGCATAGTCCTCGCACTCGACGAGGATGAACCGCCGGTTACCGCCGTCCTGCTTGTTCAACGCCAAGACGGCATGCGCCGTCGTGCCCGACCCCGCGAAGCTGTCCATGACGATGGAGTCCTTGTCGGCGGTAACCTCAATGACTCGCTGAAGTAATTGGCTCGGCTTTGGGGTGCTGAAGACCTTTTCGCCAAAGATCTGGTTAATCTCAGCTGCCGCGTCGTCGGTGCTGCCGGCAAACTTGTAGTCCCAAAAATTGATTGGGGTCATTCCCTGCCGAACTTCCGATAGGAATCTCTTGATGTTCGGAGTTTCGGACAACCCATCTGCTCCCCACCACACGCGTTTCTCCGCTGTGTAGCGCAAGAAGACGTCCTCCGATGCACGCCACGCCTTTTCGTGCGCCTTAGGCCTCAGTTTCTTTCCGGTGTTAGGCTGGGTAATGGCGTAGGCGAGATTGGGGCGCTCGGCTGCAGACAGCGGATTGAGAAAAGGGATCGATTTCCAAGGGCCGCGCTCATCTTCATCCGCATTTTCATAACGAGCATCTGCCTCAGCGCTTCGTTCTGCAAGGTTTGGGGCGAATGCGTCCGTGCGTCGGTAAGCAACCAGATGTTCCAGCACCGTTGTGAAATTGTCGGTGTTGTTGCTGCGTGTGTAACGTTTTTGCCATTCGATTTGGACGACGAAGTTCTCCTCCCCGAACACCTCATCCATGAGGCAGCGGAGGCGGTGGACTTCGTTGTCGTCGATGGAGACGAAGATCGCGCCGTCGTCGGTGAGGAGCTCGCGCAGTAGCTTGAGCCGCGGGAGCATCATGCAGCACCACTTGTCGTGCCGGGTAAGGTCCTCGCGGTCGACCTCCCTGCCGAACCACTCCTGCATCATCGGCGAGTTCACGGCGTCGTTGTACCGCCACTCCTCGTTGCCGGTATTGTAGGGCGGGTCGATGTAGATGCACTTCACCTTGCCGTGGTAGGTGGGCAGGAGGGCCTTGAGCGCCTTCAGGTTGTCGCCCTCGACCACGAGGTTGTCATGCAGGCTCGGCTTCGCGCTCGTGCCCTTCGACTTCACCGGCGCGAGCTCGTGGAAGGGCACCACGAGATGATGGTTCTGCACGAACGGCTTACCTTTGAAATGGAGCGAGGGCATGGGCGGAAAGGTGTTATGGCCCGGGGGCGTGGGGAAGGGAACCGGGAGTTATTTTTTCTTCCTCACAGACTTGTTCACACCGTACTCGGCGGCGTCTTCCTGCACCTGCTCGGCGACGGCGACGGCCAGACCGGGATCGTCGGGGCCGCATTCCGCCCACATCCGGGCGGCGTACATGCGCTTCTGCACCTCGCGGTACTCGATGCCGAAATGCTTCGCGAAGGCCGCCACCTGTTCGCTCGTGGGCCAGCGCTTGCCCAGTTCGATCTTGCTGAGCGCCGCCTGGTCCATCTCCGCCGCGGCCGCCACAACGCGAATCGGCTCGCCGCGCTGCGTGCGCTGCTCCCGTAGCCAAGTGCCGAAAGCGTTTCCGGGATTGGGTTCTTCCGAGGCCATTTCGAGCAAGATAAGTACGAACAAGACAAAAAATGTCCAGACTTGTGACGACTATTTCCCCGTCGGCGTACCGGACGGGCTTTGCTTCGCGCTCCTTGCCCTCAGTTGCGGGATCCGCGGTCGACGAAGGCCACGCGTAGGCGCGGTTCGCCTCCGGCTGAGACGCAGACGCACTCGGCCACGGCACGGCCGTCGGCGGCGAACTCGGTGATACGGCGATCGAGCAGGCTGCGGAGGATACGGAGAAATTCGGCGGCGATCGGCGGCGGCATCGCCGGGGGCAGGGTGGTGACCATCACGTCCCAGAAACGCTCGCGCTCAACGGCTGGTTTTAGGCCGAGGTTCCAGATGATCGTGGCGTGCTTGGTGGCTGCCTCGACCTGCGCCTTGGTCGGGTTGTCGGGCATGAGCGGGCGGCAGAATTCGAGGAGAATCTCGGACATCTTGCGCGGAGGCATAGATCGATGAGGAAGACGGAGAGCGTGTGCGGCAAGAATGGAGCGCGGAAGGTCGTTGCTCGTCCTGATTTGCGGACGGAAAACAGGACGCACGCGGCGGCTAACTGCTGTTCTGGTTCGGATTGTTGTTCAGGTGGAGGAGCCTGTTCGCGGTTAACT
>JAHFTC010000018.1 GCA_023269585.1 Opitutaceae bacterium | reverse complement strand
CTGGACCCACCTCGCGCACAACGAGGACCCGATCCGGTTCGACACCCTCAGCGGCCCCGTATCCGTCTCCCGCGAAAGCGGCCGCCTCATGCTCGATTTCCCCGCCCGTCCCCCGCAGGCGTTCGAACCGCCCCCAGCGCTGGCGGAAGCGCTCGGGATCAAACCGTTCCAAGTCTGGCGCACCGAACACAACTTCCTGGCCGTGTTGCGACGCGAGGAGGAATTGCGCGCACTCGCGCCCGACTTCGGCAAACTCGCCACGCTGGACTGCTTCGGCGTGATCGCCACCGCCCCCGGAAAGAGCGTCGACTTCGTCTCGCGCTTCTTCGCGCCCAAGGCGGGCATCAACGAAGACCCGGTGACCGGCAGCGCCCATTGCACGCTCACCCCCTACTGGTCAAAACGTCTCGGCAAACCGCGCCTTCGCGCCGAACAACTCTCCGTGCGGGGTGGCCGGCTCTGGTGCGAGGTGGAGGGCGAGCGGGTGAAGATCGCCGGCCACGCCGTAACCTACCTGCGGGGACAGATCGAGGTCTGAGCCTCCGGCGCCCCGGGGCGGGTCTCGCGAGCGCTCCACCGCCCCGAAAAAAAGCGGCGGACCCTTTCGGGTCCGCCGCGGCAAACATAGAACTAGAGTCCGATCAGAAGCTGAAGGTATTCGTGATGCTCCACTCCTGGGTGGGCTTGATGCGGTAGGCGGCGGGCGTCACGCCGTCGGGCTGGACGGTGATCGGGATGATCCCATCCTTGTCGCCCACGTTGCGCACGTTGAGCTGGATCTTCCAATCGATCTTCTCGGTCAGCTTGCGCGAATAGCCGAGCCACAGGTCGAGGGCGTCTTCCGACGGGCCGTAGTAGGGCTTCGACAGATCGTAGGTGCCGTAGTTGCTCGTCGCCGACGAAACCATCGGGTAGCCGATGACATTCTTGCTCTGCCAGCGGTAGCCGCCGCCAACGAAGGCGCCGTTGAGCGGACCGGTGTAGAACGTGTAGTTCGCCACCAGGTTGAAGCGCCATTTGCGGAGCTCGGCCACGGCCGCGCCATCCTGCAACTTGGAGAGCGCGTACTGGCCGCGCCAGTTGGCGTAGGTCTGCCGGATCTCGTTGGAACGGAC
Organism: Opitutaceae bacterium; assembly: GCA_023269585.1. Lineage (GTDB taxonomy): Bacteria > Verrucomicrobiota > Verrucomicrobiia > Opitutales > Opitutaceae > CAJCBL01. The sequence continues at coordinate 49,344 of JAHFTC010000018.1, read as the reverse complement.
GTACGCGCCGTTGAACTGGCGGAGATCGCCGGCCGCGCCCAGGATTTGCGCGTCCATATAGGCCACGGTGGCATCCAGATCCGCCGAGCCGACGTTGCTACGGACCGCGGTGGTCTTGGCGGCGTTCAGGGAGAGGCGCAGTCCCTTGGTCGGATTGGCCGTGAACTCGATCTCGTAACCCTCGGAGAGGTTGTCGGAGGTCAACGCGAGGCCGGGAGGCGAAACGCGGGAGTAGTTCTTCAGCGTGTCGATCACCGGGGTGAACTGGGAAGCGTAGACCAGCTTGCCGGCCGAGTCGACACCGGTGGCCGTGGCCTCGAGGTTCGCCCGGGTCGTCAGGGCGGAAGCGTTCGTCGGCGTGTACTGCCAGGCGCTGAAGAAGCCCTTGCCGGTCATGAACGTCTGGATGTTGTTCCACGCCGTGATGGCGGCATCGCGGCGCAGGGCGGCCTCGGCGGGCGTCTCCAGGGTGGTGTTGGCCGGCTGCGGGGTCGCGGACGGGTTCGTGGCATCGTAGTCCGCCACGATCTTGCCGGTCGTGTTGTCCCTGTAGCCAGGATACCACTGGTAGCGCTGGCCGTGCTGGGTGGTGGCCGGGGCCTCACGGGAGCCCCAGTCGTAGCCGGTCATGCGGTAGAGCAGCACGTTGCGGAACTTCATGCCCTGGGTGATGGTGTTGGCCAGACCGTCGAGCGACGTGTCCATGCTGACGTTCTTGCCGCTGGTCTCGTACTTCTGCACACGCAGGGAGTATTTGCCATCCTTGGTCGCGAGCGTGACGCCGTACTCCTTCGTCTCACCGGACGGGTTGCCGATGATGTTGCCGTAGAAGTCGCTGCGGGCGTTCGTGACCTGGAAGTTCCTCGACTTGTTGAAGGAGAGGCTGACGTTGAGCGGCAGCGGGTCCTTGCCGAACAGCTGGTTCACGTGAACCACCAAGCCGCCCGCCGTGGAGTGCGACTTGAAGATCTGTCCGGGCAGGTAGCTGGTCGGCAGTGCATAGACGGCCGGGTCCATGTTGAGGATGTTGCGATTGCTCGAGACCGTCTTGCCCGCGACGGAGAGGGATTTCACCTCGTCGAAGCGCCAACCGAGGGTGGGAACAATCGCGCCGTCCCAGAGGAAGCCCTGCCAGGTACCGGCATAGGACTTCAGTTTGCGCTGCGCCTTGGAGGCGCTGGTGAGCAGGCGCTCGTCCGCGCCGTCGTCGTAGGTCAGGAGCGTGTCGGTGAAGTCCGAATTCCAGCCGACGTAGTTGGCGGGATTCGACGCCTGATAGGTGGGCGTGGCGTTGTTGATCAGGCGGGTCAGGGTGGCCGGGACCGTCCACGGATCGCCGAAACCGACGGTCGAGGCGGCGTTCCACGTCGAGTTGAAGTGGAAGACCTTGCCCGAGGTGAGCTCGACGTTCTGGGTGATGCCGGGAAGATTGGCCGCCACGGCATTGGCCGAGCCGAGGTAGATTACTCCCACCGGCGGGCGCTCGGTAATGCTGGTCGTGTTGCCCGCGGTCTGGGTCCAATATCCAGCCCATTCCTGGCTGTGGGCGTACATGTTCCAGCCGCGGTTCTCCGCATCGAAGGTCTCTTTGCTGAGGACGCCATTGAAACGGTGTTTGCCCAGCAGCTTCGTCATGAAGCTGTCTTTGCCGAAGAGGTCCGCGGCGCGGAACTCGGCGAAGAGCGAAGCGCGGAATGCCTCGCGATTGCTCTCATAGGAGGTGCCACTGCCGGGGCCGCCCACGACGTAGGCGCGGCCGTAGTTGGGGTTGGACGGGGTCGCCGTAGGCTCAACATCGGGACGGTTGCCGAGGTTGCGCAGGATATCGATGCTGAGGGCCGGATTGTTGAGGAGGGACTGGCCGCCGTTCTTGTACCACTGGCGGTCGTAGGTCACCTGCAGGCCCAAGCGATCATCCCAGGCGGTCTGGGAAAAATCGATGTTATAGGCGAACCAGTTGGCGAACTCCTTCTTGGTCTTGCCGTCGATGAGTTGGTTGTAGAAGTCGAAGGTCGACGCATCCGTGAGGGACTTGTCGCGATACTGGCCGTCCTGGAAACCGGGCAAACCAGCCTGCACGGCGTAGGTCGAGAAGCTCCGGATCCCGGGGAATTCATCGCCGTAACGCTGGCTGACCAGCGAGGCGGAGTTGCCGCCCACGGCGCCAGAAGTCGAGCGCGCACCACGATTCACGAAACCACCGTAGATCTGATAGAGCTGATTGGTGTTTCCGTCGATGAACCAGATGGGCTGCTGCTGATTGGCGGCCGTTTGGCCGATCCACGGGTTGGTCGTGGAGACGACATCGGCGGCATAGTTGACGGGGGTCTTGCCCAAGCCGCTGTCGGCCGTGTACGTGCCATTGGCGTTCTGCTGCACCGACTTGTACCACGGGGTGATGTTGTCGTAGGGCGTGAGGGTGCGGGGGCGGTTGGCCTCAATCTCACCGGCTTCGTACTTCACCTTGAAGCTCGTGTCGAAGCCCTTGGCCTTGATCAGCTTCGGGTCGAAGCGCAACGCGATGGAGAAGCGACGGTCGTCCTCGAACGCCGGGTCCTGCTGGAACTTCCGGTTGTCCATCAGGCCCGACACACGCACGGAGAGCACGTTGTCGATCAGCGTCTGGTTGTAGTCGAGGCTGCCACGCAGGCTGCCATAGGAGCCGTAACGGAGTTCGGCTTGGCCCTTGTTCCTGAAGGACGCGTTGTTGACCGAGGCGTTGATGATACCGGCCGGGCTGCCCAGACCGAACATGATCGCATTCGCACCGCGCTGGATATCGACGCGCTCCACATTGTAGGAGTCCCACGGGATGTCCGTGGTGAAGAAATCACGGGTGTTGTCGGCGGCGGCCAGACCGCGCACGCGTTGGTTGGCCCCACCGCTGCGAAGTGTGGCCGTTTCACTGAGAGTCTGACCATTGCCCAAACCGGTGTACGTGCCCAAGGAACCGGACACCTCGGTGTTGGTCGTGTACTGGAGGAGTGTGGCGTTGTTGGTGGCACCGACGTCCTGCAGGAAGCCCTTGGTGATGACCGAGAGCGAAGCACCGACGTCGCGCAGGTCCGTACGGATACGCGTGCCGGCGAGGGTGTCGGTTGCAACGTAGCCCGTGTCCGCCGAACTGGTGACTTCGAACGGACTCAGGACCACGACGTCTTCCTCCGCAGCGGAGGGAGGGGTGGCGGGGGCAGCGGTCTGGGCCGCGAGTGGCCAGGCGCCCACGAGCGTGAGCGAGGCCAGGAGTTTCTTGCGTTTGGTGTGATGCATTGTCGTAACGAGCCATCCAGGCCACGGTCCCGTCTGCACTGGCGCCGGGTCGCGTGGAGTGGCAAGGCTTGGGGTTGTTGCTGTCGTCTGTATGACCTGCAGTTGGGTATGCGCGATGCGGCGGCAGAGATCTGCCCGCCCGCACCTTCGGTCCAAGGCCATACAACTCCCCCCGGCGATTACGGAGGACGGGGGCGGTCGACGTTGACCGCTCTCCGTAATCAATGCCCCATCACACCCGCGAATGCCTGCAGTCGGGCCGCTGCGCCCGGGCACCGGGTGGCGCGGACAGTCGCCGGAGCGCCGGAGCACATGCTCGGCCCAGCTCAGCGCCGCAATCGTCCGCGGCGCCCCGCGCTCGCCACCCGCCCTGATCATCTAATAACTGGATACAAATTACGGCACCCGCAACTGCATGCCGATCTTCAGCGGCGTGTTCCGGTCCTGCAGAATCCCCCGATTGGCGGCGACCAGCTCGGCCACCTTGCCGCCGCTTCCGTAGTACTGCCGGCTGATGCTGTAGAGCGAATCACCCTTCTGGACCGTGTGCATCCGTCCGGATGGGACGGGCGGCGTGGGAGCCTGCTGGGCCGCGGGACCCTGCGGCGTGAGCTTGGGCGCGGCCACCGGGAGTGCGGGGGCGATCTCCGGTTCGGACGCCAAGGCAGCCTCCTGCTCCTCGTCGTCCGCCGCGGAAAACCCCGCGGCGGGAGTCCGCGGCGAAACTTGCGGCCGCATCGATGCGGGCAGCCCGCGCAGCTGGGCGATCTGCTCCTTGAGCTGGAAATTCTCCTGCTGCAGACGCGCCACCGTGTCGCGCAGATCGAGCCGTTCCACCTGGCCCTCGAACGGGCCGGCGGGCAGCGTGCGCGCGAACTCCTTCGTGGCCGTCTCGATCAGTTCGCGCGTGCGGCTCGCCTGGGGACTGGTGGGCCGCAGCGCGAGGTATTTGCGAAAATGATAGATGGCCGCGACGGGGTCCTTGATGTACTGAAGATACAGGATACCGCACTCCAGATGCGACTCCGGGGCGTCGCCCCCGCGTTTCTCCACCACCTTCAGGAACGCCTCCAACGCCTCCTGCGAACGCCCGCCACGCAGCAACTGCATGCCCCGCCGGTAAAGCGGCTCATCGATCTCCGTGGCAAACGGCAGATTCTCGGTCGGCTGGCAGCCGACCAGCCCCATCCCGCCGGCGACGACCAGCACGGCGAAACAGAGGGCGGCGAAAGCGGAGCGCATGGCGGAGACGAAGCAGGAAAATGGTTTTGATGGCGGAAGCCGGAACCGTAGGGTGGCACCCGAGTCCTGCGACTCAAATCTTGATGAGCCCCGATGCCGCCACCGTCCTCGCCCAGGCGCGGACCTGCCTCGCCACCGAACGCGCCGCGCTCGACGCCACCGCCTCCGCGCTCGACGAGCGCTTCGTCGCGGCTTTCCGCGCCGTCGAGGAGACCGTGTCGTCCGGCCGCAAGCTGATCTTCTCCGGGGTCGGCAAATCCGCGCACATCGCCGAGAAACTGGTCGGCACGCTCAACAGCATCGGCGCACCGGCCCTGTTCCTCGACGCCACGCAGGCCCTCCACGGCGATCTCGGCCTCTGCCACGAGGGCGACCTCGCGGTGTTGATCAGCAACAGCGGCCAGACCGAGGAACTCGTCCGCCTGTGCCCGTTGCTCCGCCGCTTCGGCGTGCGGCTGGTCGCCCTCACCGCCCGCGAGGACTCCCCGCTCGCCCAGGCGTGCGAACAGCGGCTCCTCTACCGCGTCCCCGCCGAGGCGTGCCCGCTCAAGCTCGCCCCCACCGCCAGCACCACCGCCGCGCTCGCCCTCGGCGACGCGCTCGCGATGGTGCTCCTCGAGGCCCGCGGGCTCACGCGCGAGGACTTCGCCCGCTTCCATCCCGCCGGCAACCTCGGCATGGTTCTGTTGTTGAAAGTTGACGACATCATGCGCACCGCCGACCGGCTGCCCGTGCTGCCCGCGACCGCCAGCACCCAGGACGCGATCCTCGCCATGACCCGCGCCAAGGCGGGCAGCCTCGCCGTCGTCGAACCCGCCGACGGCCGCCTGGCGGGCATCTTCACCGACGGCGATTTCCGCCGCAGCGCGCTGACCGGGCCCGATTTCCTGCGCCAACCGGTGTCCACGTTCATGACACGATCGCCCAAGACGATCGCCTCCGGCCTGCTCGCCATCGAGGCGCTCAAGCTCTTCGAACGCCACAAGATCGACGACCTGCTCGTCGTGGACACCGCGGGCCGGCCGATCGGCCTCGTCGACAACCAGGACCTCCCCAAGCTCAAGTTCTACTGAGCAACCGTTCGGGTGCGCGACGAGGCTGGCCCCAACGCCCTTCGTGGCGCCGTCCCGCGCACCGGCGGCGGGGCCGTTCGTTCCTCAACCCTCGTCTCCTCGTTCCGGATGCGACACGCTACTCGCCCATAACGGTGACCACCACGTGGCGGCGATGGGGCGCGGCGCGGTGCTCCCAGAGAAACACCCCCTGCCACTCGCCCAGCAACAGGCGGGCCTCCGCGATCGGGATCGTCTCCGAGGTGCGTGTCAGCGCCATCTTGAGATGCGCGGGCATGTCGTCGGGCCCCTCGGCGGTGTGACTGAACCGAGGGTCCCCGCCGGGGACCAAACGGTCGAACCAAGCCTCCAGATCCGCCCGGGCCGACGGATCGGCATTCTCGAAGATCACCAGACTGCAGCTCGTGTGGCGGCAGAACACGGTGACGATGCCGTTGCGCACCCCGGAACGCCGGAGCTCGGCCACCACCCGGTCGGTGATCTCGTAGGTTCCCGTGCCGGAGGTGCTGATGGCGAGCGTGGCGTGATGGATGATCATGGGCGGCGTGGGTTCGCTACGGGACACCACCTGATGCCGGCCCACGAAAGCAACCCTGAAGATGCCCGGTCACCGTCCACCCAGGACACCCGGCAGGGAAACGGGACCAATTCCTAGAATTTGATCGCCAACCCGCGGGAGCTGGAGGCCCCCAGCCGGGCTTCCAACGAGCGGAGAACACGCTCATCAGGCTCGCGGCTCACCCGCGTGTTCAGCGCCAAGGCTGATTCGGTGGAGGCACGGCCCAAGTTGCTCCGCGCCTCCGGCTGCAAATCATAAGCGACCAGCTGCAACGTCCGCTCCTGCGTCTGGCCGGCCGCAATGTCCCGCGCGAGCGTGTTGTAGCGTGATGTCCATGAACTCCGGTGACGGCGATCATCCCGCGCCACCGGTTGCTCTTGGACGGCGACTTCGGACAACGCGAACTCCTCCAACTCGGGCATCAGCGATGCGGCGGACCACGGCAGCACCTGCCCGACCGGCGCCGAACCCGCCACCGGCACCGCAACGGGATCGCCCGTGGCAACGGCGACAGCCGCCGGGGCCGTTTGCGGCACGGGCCTCGCGAGCTCGGCCGAAGCGACTCGCGCATCGGACCGTCCAGCCTCACCCGAGACCGCCAACTCCCCCGAACGCACCGGCACGCTTGCGACCTCGACCGGCGCCTGCCGGGAGGCGGAGGAGAACGGAATCTGGAAAACCACCAGCGCCACGGCCGCCGCTGCGGTGGCCGGCACCGTCCACTTCAAGCTGCGCGCGAACAACGGCCGCAACTTCGCCCAGCCCTTCGGCTGTTTCATCAGGGCCGAAAGCTGCTTTTGCCGGAGCCCGCGGTCGAACTCCGCCCAGAACGCTGGAGACGGGCGCTCGCAGCGCTTGTACCGGAGGAGGTCCTCAAGCGTCGGACGTGGCGGCAACTCTGGAGCGGAGCCCATATTCAGCGTTTCAATAGATCCTGAAGATCCGCCTGCAATTGGAGTTTGGCGTAATGGAGACGCGAACGCACGGTGCCTTCGGAGCAATCCATGACCTCGGCGATCTCGGCGTGGCTAAGTCCATCGACTTCGAAAAGTGTAATGACGGTACGATGCCTGATAGACAGTTTTTGGAACGCTTCGTTCAATCTTTGCCGCAGATCGCGGGCGAAGATCTCTTTTTCCGCCCCCGCCTCGACGGCCAACTGCCCCAGCCACTCGGGCGTCTTCTCCTCTTCGGAGGCCTGTTCGATGCTGAAGAAAGTCCGCAGGCGGTTCTTCCGCAGGTGGGTGTGGGCGGTGTTGACGGCGATCCGATACAACCAGGTGAAAAAGGAGGACTGCCCACCGAACCGGTTGATCGACTGGAAGGCCTTGATGAACGCGTCCTGGGTGAGATCCGCGGCATCCTCGCGATTCGAGGTGAGGTTGTAGACGACCGAGTAGATGCGTTCCCGGTATTTCAACACCAACTGATCGAAAGCCGCCACGTTGCCCGCCCGCACCTCCTGCACAACCAAGGTGTCAGCATCCGCCTCCGCCTGGCGCTCGGGCGAGGCAACGAGAGTACGGCTGAAGGCCTTGATGAATTCCATTCGGGGGTGGGGGGCAGGTCAGGGAAGCTAGGAAGGGCTCGACGTCTGGCAAGCTCGGCGCGACCGCGATTTCGTCAGAGCGAGCCAGCCAAGAGTTTCTCCAACTGACCTTCGAGATAGGCCGCAAGTTCCCCGAGAGCCAGCGTCGCCGGGACCGCAGCCCACGGCGCGAGCTCAGCCCGCGCCCCCGCGATCTCCTCCCGCGCTTCGCGACCGACCGCAGCAAAGATCCCCAGTTCTCGCATCCGGGCCGTGATCTCGACCCCGGCGGCCGCCTCCCCCGTGCGCAGCAACCGGAGCAGACGCTGCGCTTCGACGGCCTCGCACCGCTCGAGCAGGCAGAGCACGGGCAAGGTCATCTTGCCACTGGCCCAATCGGTTCCGAGGGTCTTGCCCGAACCTTCCGCCGTACCCACGAAATCCGTCAGATCGTCGTAGATCTGATAGGCGATGCCGAGGCGCCGACCAAAACGCCCCGCCGCCTCGACAAAGGCGTCCGCGCCGCCCCCGAGGCGTGCCCCGAGCCGGCACGAAACATGAAACAACTCCGCCGTCTTCAGATCGATGATCCGCCGGTAGCGCGCCCGCGATGGCTCCGCGTTCGCGCCGCCCAACGTCTGCACGATCTCCCCGGTGCAGACCTGCCGCGTCGCCACCGCCACGCTCGCGCAGACCTCCGTGCTCGGAAACTGCGTGGAAAGCCACACCGACTGCGCAAACAGCGCGTCGCCCAGCAACACCGCCACCGCCGGCCCGTCCTTCGCCGACACCGTCGCCCGCCCACGCCGCAACAGCGCATGGTCCATGATGTCGTCGTGCACCAACGTCGCGAGATGGGTCATCTCCACAACGGCGGCCGCGCGGACCAACAGCGGGCCCGGGACGCCGCTTCCATCCCAGCCGGCAAGGAACACCAATAACGGCCGCAGGCGCTTGCCGGTCGATTCGAGGCAATACGCCGCCAAGTCGCGCACCTCCGGCTCGAAATGCGCCACCTGTTCGCTCAGGACGGCATCGAGCGCCCGCATTCCGGGCTGCAACAGTTCCAACAGCACGGAGAAGTCGCGGGCAGGCGATAGGTTTTGGCTCGACGGGCTCGGCACCGACATGCTCGCTACGTTGAGACCGGTGCGAGAAATGGCTAACCAATATCTCAAGGTCCCTTCCCCATGAGCGACAACCCCGCCCTCGTGGCAGCGATGATCGCCGCCTCCGGCTATCTCTTCCATCTGTGGTTGTCGGACCTGCGCGCCTTTCGCGCTGGCCGCCCCAACCCGCGCGCCTTGCCCGGCGCAGTCCCCTGTGAACGCCAGGCGGTGCTCGTCGCCATTGCCGGCACCCTGTTGCTCCTGGCGGTGGAAACCGGCGGCGAAACGATGCTCGGCATCAGCGACCAGCAGAGCAAAGTGACCATCCTCTGGAGCGTCTACACGCTCGCGGCGGCGTTCATGGAGGAAGTCGCCTTCCGCGGTTTTCTCGTCGTCACCGGCCGTGGCCGCCGCGTGCTGTGGGCCAGCATCGTGGCGTTTTCCCTCCTGTTCGCCCTGATCCACCCGTTCCTCTGGGAGTGGAAGGATGGCGGGCTGGTGTTCCACCTGACCGTCAAGGGCTGGTTCAGCACCGGCATGGCGTTCGCCGGGTCGCTGTGGTTCTACACTGTGCGCTTTTTCCCGCTCAATCCCCAGCACTCTCTCCTTCCGTGCATCGCCGCCCATCTCACGAAGAACCTCGGCGTCTTCGGGCTGAAGGCCGCCCTGGGTTTCGTGTCGGGCTGGTATTGAACCGTGGCTGGTTTTTGAAACCAGACTTTAGATGCGCGCCGGCGCTGCACGATGCATTGACCACCCATGGTGTTCCGCCGGCCCTCGGGAGGTCCGTTGACACCCGCCCGCCGCACGCCGTTTCTCGGGATCCTTCGAGTCGAACCGCTCCTTCTGGCCTGAGCCAGAACACTGCGGCCACCGCCTTTCGGAGAATCACCATCCCCTATGCGTGACCTTGCGGCCGCCCCGGCTTCGGCCGGGGCGGCCGAGCTCTTTCCGTAGTGCGCCCGCCGGTTCCGGGAGAAACGGCATTGCCTCGGTCTGCTTCCTCGGGCGACATCAGCGCTGATCGAATGGCGTCCACCGCGGCCACCCCCCCGGCACCTTCTCCTACGCCGCGACGCATTTCCATGCGCCAGGCGCTCTGGTGGCCGTTTGCGCTCCTCCTGCTGCTGGTCACCGGCACGCTCCTCTTCGCCTCCTACGCCGGCACCCGAACCCTCGCCCGCAGGCAGGCCGACGCGCTCATGTCCGGCGTCCGCCGCGAGACCGACGTCCGCCTCCGCCGCATCTTCGACCCGATCAGCCGGAAGGTGCTCGAGGATTATGCCACGATCCGTATCGGCCGCTACACCACCAAAGCCCCAACCGCCCTCAAGGACCGCCTCTACCCCAACCTCTTTTCCCTGCCCCACGTCGACTCCCTCATGATCGGCGACCTGACCGGCAGCCAGTTCTTGGTGATGCGGTATACCCCGGCCGTCCGCGCCTCGCCGCTGCTCGCCCCCATCGCCGACAAGCTTCCCCCGGCACCGGACGGAGCGGCGCTGCAATTCTTCACCCGCGATTTCCGCCCCGCAGAATGGGGCGAGACCAGCCGCTGGACCCTCTGGGACGAGGTGGGCCGCACCGCCCTGCAAAGCTGGGAGCTGCCCCTCTCCGGCTACGACGGCCGCCGCAGGCCCTGGCACCGGGCCGCCATGGCGAGATTCGCCGACCTGCCCTTGGACGAGGCCCACAAGGCGGGAGAAAACCTCGTCGCCTGGACCGATGTCTACCCGCTCTTTACCACGAAGAAACCGGGCATCTCCGCCGCCATCGCCGCCCGCGATCCCGCCGGCACCGTGTTGATCGTCGCCTACGATCTTCTGCTCGACGAGATCGCCCAGTTCAGCTCCTCCGCTACCCCGTCCCCGCACGGCCAGCTCTTCGTGCTCACCGAGGACGACCTCCTTCTCGGTCCCCCACGCGACGACCGCCCCGACGCCGCCACCCGCCGCACTGCCGCCATCTTTCAGCCCGTCGACCGCGCCGACTACCCCGCCGCGGCCGATGCGATCGCCGCCTGGCAGAACAACCACGCCCACAACCCCGGCCAGTTCAGCCTCCAACTCGACGGCGAGACCTGGTGGGTCGGCTTCTCCCCCTTCGAGATCGGCGCCGGCAGGCTCCTGTGGGTCGGCGTCCTGCTGCCCGAGCGCGATCTCGTGCCCGCCGCCACCGCCTTCCAGCAGATGATCCTCATCGTGGGCGCCTTCGCCCTCGCCTTCGCCGCCCTCGCCGCCGCCCGCATGGCCCGCCGCCTCGCCACCCCGCTGGCCTCCCTCGCGACGCAGGCCCAGCGCATTGCCGAGCTCGATCTCGCCCCTGCTCCCGAGATCCGCTCCCCGATCGCCGAACTCGCGGACCTGTCCCGCACCGTCGCGGAGACACGGGAATCCCTGCGCCAACGCGTCGCCGAACGCACGGCGGCCACCGAGGCCCTGCGCCACAGCGAAAGCCGCTATCGCACCCTCATCGAGGCCGCCCTCGTCGGCGTCGTCGTCCACCAGAACAACCTCGTCCGGTTCGCCAACCCCGCCGCACTCGCGATCTTCGGATACGACAGCGCCGCGGACTTCGTCGACCGCGTCCGGTGGGAGGCCTTCGCCGATTCCGCCGTCCGCGAGGAACTCGCCGCCCGCTGCGCGGCCGCCCTGCGCGGCGAGATTCCGCCCCTGCATCCCGGCTGGCAGTTGCTGCGTCGCGACGGCGCCCGCCGCTGGGTCCAGTCCAGTGTCACCGCCATCGAGTGGGACGGCCGCCCCGCGCTCCTCTCCTTCGTGCGCGACATCACCGAGCTGCGCGCCGCCACCGAGCGCCAGTCCGACCTCGAGGAACAGTTGCGCCACGCGCAGAAGCTCGAGGCCGTGGGCCTCCTGGCCGGCGGCATCGCGCACGACTTCAACAACCTCCTGCAGGTCATCGGGGGCAACGCCCAGTTCGCCACCGAGCACGACATCTCGGATACCGAACGCCGGGCCTGCCTCGAGGAGATCCGCCAAACCGTCCTGCGCGCCTCCGAGATGACCCGGCGGCTCCTCGCGTTCGGCCGCCGCCAGGCCCTCCAACGCGAACCGACCGAGCTGAACGCGTTCGTCGCCGACCACGTGAAGATGGTCCGGCGCCTCATCCCGGAAAGCATCGCGTTCGATTTCGCCCCCGCACCCGTGCCGCTCGTCCTCAGCGCCGACCGCGGCCAGCTCGAACAGGTGCTGCTCAACGTCTGCGTCAACGCCCGCGATGCGATGCCCGGCGGCGGCCGGCTCGCGCTCCGCCTCGAAGCCGCCGTCCTTGACGCGCCCACCGCCGAGCCCCTCGGCCTTCGCGCCGGCGAACCGCTGGCCCGCCTCACCGTCGCCGACACCGGCCACGGCATGGACAAGGCCACCCTCGCCCGCATCTTCGATCCGTTCTTCACCACCAAGCCCCGCGACAAGGGCTCCGGCCTCGGCTTGGCGGTCGTGTACGGCGTCGTGCGCCAGCATGAGGGGCACATCGCCGTCTCCAGTGAACCTGGACACGGGACGACCTTCGTGATCCACCTTCCCTGCGCCGCCGGCGACCCCGTGCGCGCGACCACGTCCGACAGCCGGGGCGCCACCCCCGACCGCCCCGGCGGCACCATCCTGCTCGCCGAGGACAACGAGGCGATCCGGCGTGTCGCCAGCGCCGCCCTCCAGCACGCTGGATACGAGATCCGCTCGGTGGCCGACGGGCAGGAGGCCGTCGAGACCTTCCGCCATAGCCCCGATTCCTTCGACGTGCTCCTGTTCGACGTGATGATGCCCCGGCTCGGCGGCTTCGAGGCCGCACGCCGTTGCCGGCAGCTTCGGCCCGACATCCCCGTCGTGCTTGCCAGCGGCTACGCCGCCGACTCGCTCGACGATGGCGAAACGCTGCCGGAGGGGGCCCATCAGTTGCAGAAACCCTACCAGACCGATACCCTGCTCCGCCTCCTCGCCCGGCTGCGCACCGCCCGTCGGGAATGAGCACCGGTCTCGCAGCGCACCGCCTTCAATAGTGCGCACGAGTCCGGGGTTCTCGAGGCCGCACTTGCGCGCCACCATCACCGGTGCCAACCGCCGGGCTCTCGCCCGCAGAGCATCCCCACCCCTTTCCCCTATGCTTCGCCCGTTCCTTACCCTCGCCCTCGCCGCCCTCGCGGCGCTCTCAACTTTCGCCCATCGCCTCGACCGCGGCGAAGTCCACGTCTGGGAGGCGCAGGAGATCACCCTCCGGGCCTCCCGCGACTACGCCAACCCCTACACCGACGTCGTCTGCTGGATCCAGCTCGAGGGCCCGGGTTTCTCGAAACGCGTCTACGGCTTCTGGGACGGCGACCGCACCTTCAAGGTCCGTTTCGTCGCGACCGCCGCCGGCGACTGGCGCTGGAAGGCGGCCTCGAACCACCCCGACGACACCGGCCTCAACGGCGGGGCCGGCACCCTCCGGGCCGTCGATTGGACCGACTCCGAGAAGCAGGCCAACCCCAACCGCCGCGGCTTCCTCCGCGCCAGTGCCGACGGCCACGCCCTCCAGCACGCCGACGGCACACCCTTCTTCCTCCTCGGCGACACCTGGCTCTCCGCCTCCACGTGGCGCCTGCCCTACCGCGGCGTCCGGGCCGCCGCCGATTACTTCCCCGGCCCCGGGATCAGCTTTGAGGAGGCCGTGGCGTGGCGCAAAAGCCAGGGGTTCAACTCCATCAGCCTCATCGCCGCCTTCCCCAACTGGGCCGCCGACCACCACGGGGCCACGCACAAGAACGCCGACGGCGTCTTCCTGCGCAACGCCTGGGAAAAGTTCGGCACCTGGGCCCCCGGCGCCGCCATCACCACCGACGACGGCGCGACCACCACCGCCAAGGACATGCACGACGAGCACGGCCACCGCCCCTTTGCCGTCTTCGCCGAGCGCGACGGCCTCGCCGACTTCGACCGGCTCAACCCCGCCTACTTCCGCAGCCTCGACCGCAAGATGCGCCACCTCGCCGACGAGGGCTTCGCCCCCTTCCTCGAGCCCATCCGCCGCGACCACGGCCCCTCCTGGAAGGCCTACTTCGATTTCAACCCCTCCTACGCCCGCTTCGTCCAGTATCTGATCGCTCGCTACGGCGCCTACAACGTCATCATCAGCGGCATCCACCTCGACTGGATCCCGAAGGACTACTCGCTCACCGAGCACGAGTGGAACGACGCGCTCAAGTTCCACCTGAAGACCTACGGCCCGCCGCCCTTCGACCAGCCCGTCACCGCGCTGATCGACAGCTCCACGTACCAACGTTTCGGGCACGGCGAGGCCGCCCCCTGGCTCACGATGCACACCGTGGGCAACAACCCGCGCAACCACGCCATCTACGCCTCCATCGAGGAGCTCTACCACCTCAAGCCCGCCTATCCCGCCGCCAACCTCGAGCCCTACTACACCGGCTGGAACCACTCCATCAACCGCCCCGGCGGCGAGACGCCCGCCGCCGGCTCCGACCGCGACTGCTACTTTGCCCGCGCGCAGATGTACGGCTCCGTCCTCTCCGGCGCGCTCGCCGGCCACGTCCACGGCACCGCCGCCTATGACATCACCACCACCGGCGAGCCCGAGGGCTGGCGGCCGTTCATCTGGGAAGCGCTGCGCTACGGCTCCGGCACCCAGATGCAGCACCTGCGCGACTTCGTCCTCTCCGAGGGCGTGCGCTACCGCGAACTCGCCCCCGTCCCCTCCGCCCTCGTCCCGCGCGTCGCCGACGGTTCGCTCGCCGACGGGCTCGACGGCTGGTCCTTCCTCCTGCGCAACCCCGCGGCCGATTTCGCCCTCGTGTATTTCGAAACCAAGGCCGTGCCCCCGCGCATCTCCGGCTTTGCTCCGAACACGAAATATCGCTGGCTCTGGTTCGACACCCTCACCGGCCGCTGGCTGCAACCCCTGACGCTCGTCTCCGACGCCGCCGGCACGCTGACCTCGCCCGCCCTCCCCACCGCCGACGACTGGGCCGCGAAGATCCTGCGAGCCGAGTAGCCGTCCCGCGGTCCCATTGCTCGTCTCCCCTGAGATCCATCCGTCCTATCGGGATTCGCGCATTGGACTGACGCGGTAGGGACGGCGCGCCTGACCTGAGCTCGTCGAAGGTCCGCCGCCGTCCGTTCGCTCGGCAAATCCCTCGATTCTGTTGCGGGAACGCCCGTCAGTCTATTCGGTGAAGATCAATCGGGGATCGATTCGCGCGCCCTCACCGCACCGGCAGCACGTAGAGATACAGCAGGAAGAAGTGGCACGCGCTGCCGCCGAGCACGAACAGGTGCCAGATGGCGTGCGCATACGGCAGCCGCTTCGCCACATAGAAGGCCACGCCGGCCGTGTACGTCGCGCCGCCGGCCACCAACCACCACAACGCCGCGCCCGGCAACCGCTGCCAGAGCGCGTGGATCACGAAGACCGCCGCCCAGCCCATCGCGATGTAGGCGCCCAGCAACAGGCGCTGGAAGCGCTCGATGAAGAGGAACTTCATCGTGATGCCCGCGACCATCACGCCCCAGATGATGCCCGCCATCGTCCAGCCGAGCGGTCCGCGCAACGTCACCAGCAGGAGCGGCGTGTAGGTGCCCGCGATCAGCGCGAAGATCGCCGCGTGGTCGCAGCGTTTCAACAGGTCCTTCGCCCGCGCCCCGGGGATCGCATGGTAGAGGGTCGACGCCAGATAGAGTGCCACGAGCGAAGCGCCATAGAGCGAAAAACTCACCACGCGCCACGGATCGCCGATCTGGGCGGCGCCCGCGACGAGGACCACCAACGCCACGACGGCCAACAGCACGCCCACGCCGTGCGTGACGCTGTTGGCGATCTCCTCGCCTAGGGAATACGGCTTCGTCTCGCTCATCGCGGCGCATCCTCACACCGCCGACCGCGCAGAATCCAGCCCTCATCCTGAAAAGCGCAGTCGGAACCGGCAAAAGGCAACGAAGGGAACGAAGCTCGAACGCGCTGGATTACCGAGTCGCGGCTCACGGCCTTCACCGGGCCGGTGGACGGAAGTTCCTCCGACCAAAGAGCGGCAATTCCCCTCCTTCCGCTGCACCTTCGTTTCCTTCGTTACCTGCTTTCGTCTGCCGGATTCAGGCTCCTTCCGCTGGACCCTGAGGGCGCCGCGCTTCCGCTCGTCCACTCCGGCGCCAACCGCACAACGCAAAGAAGCCCGCCGGCGAACCGGCGGGCTTCGGAAAAATCTGCGATGGGGCAGCTAGAGCCTACTCGCTACTTCAGTCCCGCCTCAGCTCTTCCAGAGCTGGAGGACCTTGAGGTAGTTCGCGCGCTCGAAGGCGGACGGATCGGGGCAGTTCTGCAGGCTCAGGGCGCCGCGCATCTGGCTCACCGACTCGTACTCCTTCTCCTGCATCCACTGTTCGAGGCCGATACGGAGCGTGCGCAGGTGGGCCGGGCCGTGCTTGAGCAACGCCGAGACCACCTGGACGGTGTTCGCCCCGGCGAGGATCGCCTTCGCGACATCGCCCGAGGAATGCACGCCGCCCGAGCAGGCCAGCGGAAGTTTCACCTGGCCGAAGAGGATCGCCAACCAACGCAGGCGCAGCCGGAGCTCCTCCGGCGTCGAGAGGTCGAGCTTCGGCAGCACCTCGAGGGCGTCGAGGTCGATGTCGGGCTGGTAGAAGCGGTTGAAGAGCACGAGGCCGTCGGCGCCGATGCCCTCGACTTCCTTCGCGAGGTGGCCGAGCGCGGAGAAGAACGGCGAGAGCTTCACGGCGACCGGGATCTTCACGCCGGCCTTCACCGTGCGGACGATCTCGACCACGTCGCTCTCGACCTCCTCGCCGGAGACCGCGGCGTCGGTGGCGAGATAATACAGGTTGAGCTCGAGCGCGTCGGCGCCGGCCTGCTGGATGAGGTTGGCGTATTCAACCCAGCCGCCGATCTGCGTGCCGTTGAGCGACGCGATGACGGGGAGCTGGCAGGCCTCCTTCACCTTGCGGATATGCTCGAGGTACTCCTGCGGCCCGAGGGCGTACTCGTCGCTCTCGGGGAAGAAGCCGGCGGCCTCGGCGAAGACATCCTCGTGACGTTTGAGGTGGGCGTATTCGGCCTTCATTTCGCGGTCGATCTGCTCCTCGAAGAGGGAGCGCAGGACGATCGCGGAGGCGCCGGCATCCTGCAGGGCCTTCACGTGGTCGAGGTTGTCGACCAGCGGGGAGGCGCCGGGCATGAGCGGGCTGGAGAGCTTGAGGCCGAGGTAGGTGGTGGAAAGGTCGAGGGCCATGACGGTAGGCAGTTGCGAGTTGCGAGTTCTAAAATCCGATTGTGTAGTTGGACCGTGGAAACCAGGGCTCGGTTGGGCCGAGCCCGGGTGTCGCGTGGTGCCGCCGGTTCAGGACGCGGCCGGGGCGGCGGGCGGGGCCTTCGGGGCGACCGCGGCCTTCGCGGCATCGGCCAGCTGCTGATAGACGGCCCAGCGCGAGTTGATGTTGCGCTGCGCGATCTCCGCCAGGGCCTTGGCGCGTTCCGGGGCGGCCTTGTGCAGGAACTGGTAGCGGATCTCGTTCTTGGTGTACTGCGCGAGCGGGATCTTCGGCGCGCCCGAATCCAGCACGAACTCCGCCTCGCCGCGGGCGGGGCGGCGGGGATCGTAGCGGAACAGCGGCCAGTGGCCCGACTCGACGGCCAGCTTCTGCTGCTCGAAGCCGAGCGAGATGGCGTAGCCGTGGGCGATGCAGTGCGAGTAGGCGATGATCAGCGACGGGCCGGGATAGCTCTCGGCCTCGCGGAAGGCCTGGATCGTCTGCGTGTCCTTGGCGCCGAGGGCGACCCGGGCGACATAGACGTTGCCGTACTGCACGGCCATGAGGGCGAGGTCCTTCTTCGCGGTGTCCTTGCCGTTGGCCGAGAACTTCGCGATCGCGCCCATCGGCGTCGCCTTCGACTTCTGGCCGCCGGTGTTGGAGTACACCTCGGTGTCCATGACCAGGATATTGACCTTCTTGCCGGTGGAGAGCACGTGGTCCAGGCCGCCGTAGCCGATGTCGTAGGCCCAGCCGTCGCCACCGAGCACCCACACGCTCTTCTTCACGAGGTAATCGGCGATCTGGAGGAGCGTCCTGGCCTGGAGGGAGTTGATCCCGGCGAGCTTGGTCTTCACCGCGCCGACGACACGGCGGGCCTCGGCGATGCCGGCCTCGGTGCCCTGGTCGGCCTTGGCGAGCGCTTCGACGATGCCGTCGCCCAGCTGCGGGGCGAGCTCCTTGAGGAGGAGCTGGGCCTTGATCTCGAGCTGGTCGGCCGCGAGGCGCAGGCCGAGACCGTACTCGGCGTTGTCCTCGAAGAGCGAATTCGACCAGGCCGGGCCGCGGCCGGCGGCGTCGGTGCAGTACGGGGTGGTCGGCAGGTTGCCGCCGTAGATCGAGGAGCAGCCCGTGGCGTTGGCCACGAGGAGGCGGTCGCCGTAGTACTGCGTGAGCAGCTTCACGTACGGGGTCTCGCCGCAGCCCGTGCAGGCGCCGGAGAACTCGAAGAGCGGCTCCATGAACTGCGAGCCCTTCAGGTCGGTCTTGAGCGTGGTGCGGTCCGGCAGCGGGAGCTTCAGGAAGAAGCTCCAATTCTCGCGCTCCTGCTTCACCAGCGGGGCCTGCGGGGCCATCATGAGGGCCTTCTTCTGCAGGTTGGTCTTGTCCTTGGCCGGGCAGACCTTCGCGCAAAGGGTGCAACCCGTGCAGTCCTCGGGCGCCACTTGGATGCTGAAGGCGCAGTCCGGGTTCTCGTTGGACCGGAACTTCGTGCTCTTGAAGGTCGCCGGGGCGCCCGCGAGGGCCTTGTTCGGGTAGAAGTTGGTGCGGATCGCGGCGTGCGGGCAGACTAGCGCGCACTTGTTGCACTGGATGCACAGCGCGGCGTCCCACACCGGGATCTCCTGGGCGATGTTGCGGCGCTCCCAACGGGTGGTGGAGAGCGGATACGTGCCGTCGATCGGGAAGGCGGAGACGGGGAGCAGGTCGCCTTCGCCGGCCATCATGCGGGCCGTGACGCGCTGCACGAAGTCCGGGGCCTCGGCCGGGACGACCGGCGGGCGGCGGCGGGTGGTGGTCGGCGCGGCGGGGATGGCGATCTCGAAGAGCGCGGCCACGGAGTTGTCCACCGCGGTCCAGTTCTTCTTCACGATCTCCTCACCCTTCTTGCCGTAGGACTTCTGGATCGCCTTCTTGATCTGGGCGATCGCCTCCTCCTTCGGCAGGATGCCGGCGAGGGCGAAGAACGCCGTCTGCATGACGGTGTTGATCTGGCCGGTCATGCCGCTGTCCTTGGCCACCTTGTAGGCGTCCATCGTGTACAGCTTGAGCTTCTTGGCGATGACGGCCTGCTGCATCTCCAGCGGCAGGCTGTCCCAGACCTGCTGGGGCGTGCCGACGGCGTTGATGAGGAACGTGGCGCCCGGGCGGGCGATCGTCGTCATGTCCACCTTGTCGAGGAACTGCTGCTGGTGGCAGGCGACGAAGTTGGCCTGTCGGATCAGATACGTGGAACGGATCGGCTTCGGGCCGAAGCGCAGGTGTGAGGTGGTCATCGCGCCGGACTTCTTCGAGTCGTACACGAAGTAGCCCTGGGCGTAGAAGTCCGTCTCCTCTCCGATGATCTTGATCGAGTTCTTGTTGGCCGAGACCGTGCCGTCGGCGCCGAGGCCGAAGAACACGGAGCGGGTCACATCGTCGGTCTCGATGTCGAGATCCATGTCGTAGTCGAGCGAGGTGCCCGACACGTCGTCGACGATGCCGACGGTGAAGTGGTTCTTGGACTTGGCCTTGGCGAGGTTGTCGTACACGCCGATGACCATCGCCGGCGTGAACTCCTTCGAGCCGAGACCGTAGCGGCCGCCGATGATCTTCGAGACCTTGCGGGTCGAGGATTCGGCGAAGGCGGTGACGACATCCATGTACATCGGCTCACCGATGGCGCCGGACTCCTTCACGCGGTCGAGCACGGCGATCTGCTTCACCGAGGCCGGAAGAGCCTGCATGAAATGCTCGATCGAGAACGGACGATAGAGGCGTACGGAGAGCGCGCCGACCTTGCGACCCTGCTTGTTGAGATGGTCGACCGTCTCGCAGACGGCCTCGAAGCCGGAGCCCATGAGGACGACCACGTCCTCGGCGTCAGCAGCGCCGTAGTAGTCGAACAGCTTGTACTGGCGGCCGGTGAGCTCCGCGAACTGGTCCATCTTCTTCTGCACCTGCCCGGGGAGGGAGGCGTAGAAGTTGTTGGCGGCCTCACGGGCCTGGAAGAAGACATCGGGATTCTGCGCCGTGCCGCGGATCATGGGCTTGTCCGGGGTGAGGGCGCGGTCGCGGAAGGCCGCCACGGCCTCCTCGCTGATCAGGCTGCGCAGATCGTCGTCGGAGAGCAGGTTGACCTTCTGGATCTCGTGCGAGGAGCGGAAGCCGTCGAAGTAGTGCAGGAACGGCACGCGGCTCTCGAGGGTGACGGTGCTGGCGATGGCGGCCAGATCGTGCGCTTCCTGCGGGGTGTTGCCGCAGAGCATCGCGAAGCCGGTCTGGCGGCAGGCCATCACGTCGCTGTGGTCGCCGAAGATCGAGAGGGCGTGGGTGGCCAGCGCGCGTGCCGAGACGTGGAGCACGAACGGCAGGAGTTCGCCGGCGATCTTGTACATGTTCGGGATGTACAGGAGCAGGCCCTGGGAGCAGGTGAACGAACTCGAGAGCGAGCCGGCCTGGAGGGAGCCGTGGACCGCGCCCGCGGCGCCGGCCTCCGACTGCATTTCCATCACCTCGGGCACCTGGCCCCAGATGTTGGTCTTCTGCTTGGCCGCCCACTCATCGCAGAACTCGCCCATGGGCGAGGAGGGGGTGATGGGGTAGATCGCAAACACCTCGTTGAGGCGGTAGGCGACCGACGCTGCGGCTTCGTTGGCGTCCATGGCGACGCACTTCGGTTGCAGGGGTTTGATCACGGCGGAGGAGTGGTTGGATTGAAAGCTTTCCGGACTAAAGGAGCAGTATTGCACACGGCCGCCGGCCGCGGCTCGCCAGCGCTTGCGGAATGCTGGGCGTTTTTTGCGTCCGAGCCCACAACGTTGACCAGAAACAAGCCCCGACCCCGCCGCACCGGGCCCATTGATCCGCCGGCCCGGTCCGCACCGGCGCCCCCCGCCGCCCCTCTTCCCACGCCACCCCACTCCCAATCCACGCCCCCGCCGCCGCTCCTCCGCCAAATACTCTCACGACCGTGAGAGTATTTGGCGGAATTCGGAGAGCCCTTTTCTCCTCTCAACGAACCAACCACGCCCTGCCCCGCCGCCAAATAAGTTCACGGTCGTGAACTTATTTGGCGGCGACGATAACCATAGGGGGGGGGCGGAACGGGACTCGAGGTTGTGCGGTTGTGCACCGGTGTGCCGTATTGTTGAGTCTCCCCGCTTCCATGACCGCCTTCCGTGAAACTTTGCGCGAGTTGCGCCCGACCCTCCGACTGGCCCTGCCGATCACGGCCGGGCACCTCGGTCAGATTCTGCTCGGGCTCACCGACAGCATCATGATCGGGCAGGTGGGCGCCGTGCCGCTGGCGGCGTCCGCCTTCGCCGGCGCGGTCTTCGGCGTGGCGTTCCTGATCGGCATCGGCCTGCTCACGCCTGTCGCCGTCCGCACCGCGGAGGCCGTCGGCGCCGGTCGCCCCCGCAGCGCCGGCGAAGCGCTCCGCCACGGCCTCGTCATCGCCGCCGCAGCCGCCGTCCCGCTGGCCGCCATCCTCACCGCACTCTCCGGCTCGCTCCACTGGTTTGGCCAACCGCCCGAAGTCGCCACCACCGCCCACGCCTACCTGATCATCATCGCATGGTCGCTGCTGCCGAGTCTCGGCTTCCTCGCCGTAAAAAACTACTACGAGGCGCTGCATCGCCCATGGGTACCGCTCTACTGCGTGCTCGGCGGCGTGCTGCTCAACGTCTTCCTCAACTGGGTGCTGATCTACGGCCGCCTCGGCGCTCCGGCACTCGGCCTGACCGGCGCCGGCTGCTCGCGCGCCTGGATCAGGCGGACCAGCGCCCCGTGCGGTCCCGGGTCCCGCAGCGACCGGAACCACGGCAGGCCCACCGGACAGCGCAGAAACAGGCGCAACGCTCCCACTTCCGCCTTTGCGCGACTCAGTCCCGGAATACTCATGACGCGTTCGATTGTGGCAGCCGGTGCCCGACCGGGCAATACTGGTCGCCTCGGGGAAACGCTGAAAGAGGCGCCCGTCCCGCCATCCACGAAGCGTCCGCCCCGCCGCCAACAGCCGCCGCCGCGACGTTTCGCTCTCGCCGCCACCGGTGCCGCCGGTTTCGTTGCAGGCCATGCCGGCCGAGCCGCCACCATCTGTCGTCACCGCCTTGAGCTTCGTCGGCCGCGACGGCGGGGCGGTGAAGACCTTGCGCGGCTTCCAGAAGGGCCGCCACACGCTGCCGACCGCCGTCACCCCGGCCACCACCGCCTTTCTCGCGAAGCTCTGCGAAGCCGAACTCGCCGAGCGGGCGGAGTCGTTTTTCCAACACGTCCGCGACGCCCTCGCCTACAAGCGCCGCGAGCTCTCCCTCGCCATCGCCAGCCCCACCGCCGTCCTCACGGCGAAGGATTTCACCTTCGAGCTCGCCTACGCGCTCGAAGCCGCCGACCCCGCACGCTACCTCGTCACGCAAACACTGCGCGACCTGCGCCGGCCGGCCCTCGTCCGCGAACCGCCGTTCGACGGCGTCT
Organism: Opitutaceae bacterium; assembly: GCA_023269585.1. Taxonomy (GTDB): domain Bacteria; phylum Verrucomicrobiota; class Verrucomicrobiia; order Opitutales; family Opitutaceae; genus CAJCBL01. Next base: position 26,830 of record JAHFTC010000018.1, on the reverse strand, counting down.
TCACCGGGCTCTTCACCGAGCTCGCGTTCGGCCTGAAGAAGAGCGTGCGCATCGAGGCCGTGATCGACCTCGTCGAAGCACTCGATGCCGACGCCGGCCTCGCCGTCGCCTACCCGTCCGACTGCCGCGATTGCACGCTCACCGTGCCGGGCGTCGACGCCGCGGTCCGCTGCACCGGCCCCACGCTCGAACTCGTCTTTCCCACGGCGGGCTCGCCCGCGGAACTGCTCGACGGTTTCGCCGCCGTGCGCGCCGCCTTCGCCCTCAGCCCGGAGCTCGCCGCGCTGCTGGCCTGAGGCCGGCCCGAGCGACTCCGCATCACGTTGTGCGGTCGCCCCCGGGAGCGCCGCTTGACCAGACCGCTCCCGCGGGGGACCCTCCTCCGCGGGAAAAATGCCGTTACCGGAGTTGTACCGGTCCTTCCTCAACCCCTGAGCAAAATACCATGCCCCTGAAAAACCGCCTTCCCGCCGCTCTCGCCCTCTCGCTGCTGCTCGCGCTGCCCGTCATCGCCCAGACGCAGCAGCCGCTGCCCGCCATCGCCCCGGCCGCCGCCGGTGTCTCCGGCGAGCGCCTCGCCCGGCTGCACCAGACGCTCGACCGCACCGTCGACGACGGCTCGCACGCCGGCTACATCCTGCTCCTCGCGCGCGACGGCCAGATCGTCGACTGGCGCGCGCACGGTTTCGCCGACGTCACGTCCAAGGCGCCGATCCAGAAGGACTCGATCGTGCGCCTCTTCTCGATGACGAAGCTCGTCACCTCCACCGCCGCGCTGATCCTCGTCGAGGAGGGCAAACTCAAGCTCACCGACCGCGTCGACCAGTTCATCCCCGCGCTGAAGAACCTCAAGGTCTTCACCGGCGGCACCGCCGACGCCCCCGTACTCGTCGACGCCGCGTCGCCCCTCACCGTCGAGCAGCTCCTCACCCACACCGCGGGCACCTTCTACAACTTCAACGCCCCGCCGGAGCTCGTGAAACTCCAGGACCGCGCCGATCTCTGGAGCGCGCCCAACCTCACCGAGTTCGTCGCCCGCGTCGCCACGATCCCGCTCGCCCACCAGCCCGGCACCGCCTTCCGCTACGGCATCAACACCGATATCCTCGGCGCCGTCGTCGAGAAGGTCTCCGGCCAATCGCTCGACGACTTCTTCCAGCAGCGCATCTGCGGCCCGCTCCAGATGGTTGATACCGCGTTCTGGGTCCCGGAGGGCAAACGCGCCCGCCTCGCCCGCATCCACACCCGCGACGCCGCCGGCCGGCTCGTGCTCGACACCGTCGAGAACAGCGACGAGCGCTGCGGCCCGACCCACGGCCTGCGCATGGGCGGCGCCGGTCTCTACTCCACCGCCGGCGACTACGCCCGCTTCGCGCAGATGCTGCTCAACGGCGGACAGCTCGACGGCGTGCGCATTCTCGGGCGCAAATCCGTCGAGCTCATGACCCGTGACCGGCTCGCGCACCTCCCCGAGCCGCACCCCTTCGGCGCGGTCGAGCAGGGCTTCGGCCTCGGCGTGCGCGTTGTCACCAACCTCGGCCGCAGCCCCACGCTCAACAGCGAAGGTTGCTTCGGCTGGGACGGCTACGCCACCACCACCGTGCAGATCGACCCGAAGGAACGCGCCGTCGCGATCCTGCTCTACCAGCACCTGCCGTTCAACGAGGGCGAGGTCTTCACAACCTTCACCAACGGCTGGTACTCCACGCTGGAAGACTGAACGGACGATTCATCCGCAACAGCGCCCCGGGCGCTTCTCGCCGAACCGTTGGTGGCTGTAGGTCAGCGAGCTTGCTCGTGTCTCCGGAGTTCAAGGCCGCTCCACCACCCCGAGAAAACCGGGACCGCCGCACTTGATCGTGCCGCTCCCACTCTCGCCCGTCCCTCGGAACGCGCAGCATTCCTTACGTTTTGGCGCCGGCTCGGCGGCGCCAAAACGTCCTCACTCCCGCACACCGATCCGTTCGAACGGGATCTCCACCCAGCCGGGGATCGCGCTCGCCGGGGAGTCCGGCCGCAGGCGCAGGTCGCCCGCCGCCTCGTCGACAACGGGCGAAATGTCGGTCAGCACGTTGTCCGCCACCGTCTTGAAGTAAGTCGCGACCGGATCGGGCCCCATGAACGAGTAGTAGGACTGCCACCTGGCGTTGGCGAAACAGAGGTTGCCGACGAGCTCGTTGCCGCGCGGCGCCAGCCATTGCAGCGGATCGGCGGCGACAGCCTCCCATGTTTCCGGGATTGCAGCACATTCGGGATACGCGGCGGCCCAGACCGAGCCCTGAAACCCGAGGTCGAGCAGGCGTCGATGGCGCTGTTTCAGCAGTTCGATCTCGGTCGGGTGGTTGAATTGCTTCAGGCCCCAATCAGTCGAGTACAATACGCCACCGCACCGGGCCGCGAGGTTGCGGCGCACGAGATTGTCGCGCCCCCCGTTGATCTTGAAGGCGTACCCGGCCACCCCGTAGACCACGTTGCCCTCGACGAGCGTGCCCGCAGTCGTCTCGTCGAGGTAGACTCCGTGCACGTCGGCGCTTCCGAGCTCGTTGCGGATGCCGTGGATGAAGTTGCCTCTGATCATGTTGCCGCGAGCCCCCCAGTCGCCGGGCATGTAGATCGCGCCCGAGTCCGCGCTGCCGAGGCAGACGTCGCGCAGCTCGTTGAACTCGACCGTCTGGTTGTTGCCGCGCAGCGTGATCGCCCCCCGCGGGAGATGATGCACGAGGTTGTGCCGGAGCGTCTGACCACAGCCGTCGGTCTCGATCCCGACCGCGCCGCTGATCTGCGTGCGGCCCACGCCACGGATCTCGCAATTCTCCACGAAGTTGTTGCCGGGGGTCAGCGTCTTCCGGTCGCCACCCTGGACAAGGATCCCGGCGCGACCGGCACCGGTCACAAGGCAGCGGGAGACGACGGAGTCGCTGCCCGACAAGTTCACGGCGAGCGCGCCGGCATTGCGCAGCTGGAGCCGGTCCAATTCAAGCCCCTGTACCTGGTACGCAACCACGAGGACCGAGCGCGCGGCCTCGACCGTGAGATCGCGAAATGCGAGAAACTTCGCCGCCGAAAGATGCAACACATTCTTCGCGACCGACACCACGACCTCGGAGCGGGAGGTGAAGTCCGCGGGAGGCCAGAAGTAGAGAATGCCGGCCGCCCGGTCGAGGTACCACTCACCGGGCTGCGTGATCTCCTCGAGCAGGTTGTAGGCGTACCACGGCTGCTGGGGCAGCACCCCGGTGTCCATGTAGAATTTCGGCATCGCGACGACGCCCTTGTCGTTCACCGGCAGCACAAACGAAAGACGGCGCAGACCGGCATCGATGCCCGCCAACGGAAAATGAAACTCCGCCCAGCTGTTGACCCAGAACCCGTCGATCCAGGCGTCGGGCGCCTGAGTCCAGCGGGCAGGCCGGTCGTCCGCGCAGGTGAAACTCGTCAACGTCGCCGGATCGGCCGTCTGGGCATAACCGCGGTTGATCCGCGCAGGATCAAGCACCGAGGGCAGCCCGACCGCACCGGAGGTGCCGACCGCGGTGAACGTTGTCGGCTCCGCGCCCCAGCAGCGCCAACTCGGTGCCGTGCTCGAATCCCAGCCGGGCCCCGCCGAGGTTGTCAGAAACCAGACGACGCTCGTGGTGCCCTTGTTTGTGTCGGTGAACGTGCCCCGACGCAGATAATACTGGCGTCCATCGACCAGTCCCTCCCGCCGGAACGCCGACACACCATCCTGTGTCGCAAATTTCGAATACGCTCCCGCCACCGCCGGTGCGAGCAACCCATGGACGGTCATCCGGTCGCCGTTCAAATCCAGCAGCGGCATTGCATGCGCATCCGCATCGGGCCAACGGGCGAGCACCATCGGCTGCGCATCGACAAACACCTCCGGCACCGCCGGTGTGTCGGTCCCCCAGCCATGCGGCTTCAGCGCGCCGAAGTCGGTCACGCCCTGCGCCTTCAGATCGAGCTGCAGGACCTTCCCGCGCGCCGCGGCATCAAGCCGGCTCCACACCGGTGACACGCTGGTCACCGCCGAGAACTCTGTCGCCAGGAACCGGCGACCGCCGACCAGCCGCGCCTCCTCGCCCGGCCAACCGCGCCAGTCGACGGAGTTCCCGGCGTTCGTGCCCGAGTCTTGCGGACCGAAAACAATCTCGGTACTGCACTCGTACACGCCGCCACGCAGCCACACCGCGATGCCGCCCGCCGGGATGCCCGCAGCAATCTTGGCCCGCACCGCGGCCTTCGCCTTCTCAAGTGTGCGGAACGGCGCGGCCTTGGTGCCGGCATTGGCATCGCTGCCGGTCGGGCTCACAAGAAACTCCGCGCCGTAGACGCGCGGCGTGCCCTTCGTGGCGTCGGCCGTCGTCGGATCGCTGCCGAGTTCGATCTCCTCGGCGTTGGTCATGCCGTCGCCGTCGGTGTCCACCTCGGCCACCACCACGCGCCAGTGCCGCCGCGCCTCCGCTGCCGCGCCGGCCGGCTGCACCACGACGCGGAGCTCCTGCCCACGGCCGATGTGCGTATCCGGCAGCGCCGTCCAAGTCTTCAGATCCGCGCTGCGCTCGACGGTGTAGCGTTTGCCCCACGCGCCGCGCCAGCGCAACACGACGCCGCCCGCGGCATCGGTCTGCGGCGCGGCGGCGAAACGGCTCGCGGCGTTGAGCGGGTCGGTGCCGGCCAGCGCCTCCTGCGCATTCGTCAGCCCGTCACCGTCCTCATCGGCCGCGGCACCCTTGGTCGGATGATACAACGCCGCCCACACATCGGACAGGCCGTCGCTGTTGCGATCGACGATGGCGGCCAGCGGCGAGGTGCCGAGCGCGAGGCACACGCCGAGGAGGAGAGGAGCGGAACGCATAAGGGTGAAACGCCTCCAAGGTTCCCGCACCCAGCGACCGGCGCAACGTACCCTCCGCCCACCGAACGAGTTTGAAACTCCTTTCACCGCGTGCCCGAACGCCGGCGCGTGGCCCGGCGCTTCAGCCCGGGCTGGCGGATGCGGCCGGCTCAAGACTCGCAGCAGCGTCAGGGACTGCGAAGCGGCGGGCTCGGCGGGCGGCGCCGATCTGCGGCGGCTGAAGCACCCCGCCACGGGGTGCGCCGGGGCGTCCTGAAGGAGCGCCCCACGCCCTCCGCGGAACGCACCGCGTTCCTTACGTTTTGGCGCCGGCTCGGTGGCGCCAAAACGTCCTCACTCGCGCACCCCGGCACGAGCGAAGGGATTGCCGGTCCAGCCGAGCCACGCCGTCGCCGGCGAACCCTCGCGCAGGTTCAGGTTGCCCGCAGCCTCGTCGACGAAGAGCGGATCGGCGTCGAGCGTATTGTCGGTCTCGAGCGTGGCGCCGGCGGTGAAGTACTGTTTCGCGGTCGGCAACTCCTGGAAGAAATGCCAGCCGCTGCGCCACCCGAAGTTGGTCCGCACCACGCAGCCGCGGGGCGTGAGCCAGGTGTCCTTCGCGGCCTCGATCGCCGCCACTGTATCCGGGATCAGCGCGCACTGCGGATACGCGGCCGTCCACTTCGCGCCGCGATAGCCGACGGCGGACAACTTGTTCAGCAGGTTCTGGATCGTGTCGGAGCCCAGGGTGAGCGCGCGGGTGGAGGTGCGCAGGGCCGCAAAGCAGCGCACCACGAGGTTGCGCTCCGCCTCGTTGTCGCGCCCGCCGTTGAAGAAGAAGGCCGCGCCGTCGATCCGATAGAAAAAGTTGTCCCGCACGTCGGCCCCGGCCCCGCCGTCGTCGATGTACACGCCATGGGTCTCGCTGTGGAAGAGCGACGAACCCACATCGTGGATGAAGTTGCGGTGCACCTTGTTGCCGCGCACATCCCAGCTCCCGGAATAGACCGCCGCGGCATCGCCGCTGAGCCGGCAGATGCCGCCGAGGTCGTTGGCCTCGATGCGGTGCTCGTTGCCGTCGTAGCCGACGGCGCGGTCGGGCACATCGGACACACGGTTGTGCCGGAAGGTCGTGCCGCAACCCTCGACATAGAGCGCCTGCACACCGCTGGTCTGGAAGCGGCCGTAGCGGGCGAACTCGCAGTCCTCGATCACGTTGCCGGCAGGCACCAGCTGCTTGCGGTCGCCGCCCGAGAGCCAGACCGCCGCCGCGCCGCAATCGAGCAGGCGGCACCGTTGCACGGTGGCGGCCGTCATGTTCTCCAGCCGCAGGGCGGAGTCGCCGGCGTTGCGGAAGGTCGAACGCACGAAGGCGAGCCCGGTGCAGTCCTTGGCCTCGACCAACTTCCCGCGCACCGCCTCGAACACCAGATCGCGGAAGCCCAGGTGCGCGGCCTTGTCCACCCGCACGAGCGGCGTCTCGAGCAGCGAGACAACCACCTCGGAATAGCTCCCGAACCCGGCCGGCGGCCAGAGGTAGAGCAGCCCGCTGGTCCGGTCGAGGTACCACTCGCCGGGACGCGTGATCTCCTCGAGCAGGTTGTAGGCGAACCACGGCTGGTCGGCCCGCAGCGTCATCGGTTTCTCGTTGTACGGCGCCGCCTCGAACGGCGACGCGGCGAAGGTGATCCGCCGGTTCGCGGTGTCGATCGCGGTGATCCGCCGGTGGTTCTCCAGCCAGGCATCGGACCAGTAGCCGCTGATCCAGCCGTCGGGGGCGCTCGCCCAGCGCGCCGGCCGGTCGCCGCCGTAGCCGAAACTGTAGGTACCGGTCGAAGACGACGTGAACGCGTACCCGCGCTTGATCCGGGCGGAGTGCAGCACGGTGGGCCGGCCGGCCGCGGCGTACTCCGTGTAGGTGGGCTCGAAGCCGCGGGGCTCGGGGTCCTGCTTGCTGACCCAGGACACCTTCGCGCCGGAGGGAAAACCGTTGGCCGGCGGCGTGCCGGCGGTGAGCGACGGGGCGATGTACCAGTTGCACTCGTTCTGCCCGAGGCCGTTGGTCCACGCGTAACGGTAGAGGTAGAACTGCTCGCCGCCCACCAGGCCGTCGCGCTTGAACCGCAGCGTCCCGTCCGTCGTCGTCTCGCGTTGGTAGGTGCCGCCGACCGCCGGCACGCTCGTGCCGGCGTAGACCGTGATGCTCTGGCCCGCGCTGTCGGGCATCGTGTGCTCGTCGAGATCGGGCCAGCGCGCCAGCCGCTGCGGGTTCCGGTCGACGAACAGCTCCAGGGCGGCCAGGAGATCCTTGCCGAACCCGCGGGTGCGCAGCGTGCCAAAATCGGTGATACCCTGCGCCCGCAGGTCCAGCTGCAGCACCCGGCCGCGGGCGGTCGCATCGAGGCGGTTCCAGACCGGCGAGGCGCTCGTCACGGGGGTGAACGCGGAGCCGAACAGGCGTTTCCCGCCGACCAGCCGCACCTCCTCGCCGGGCCAGGCGCGCCAGTCGACCGAGTCGGCCGCGCTCCGGCCGGAATCGGCCGCGGTGAACTCCAGTGTTGCGCTGCGCTCGTACAGGCCCTGGCGCAACCACACCGCGATGCCGCCGCCCGGCACGCCCCCGGCGATCTTCGCCCGCACCACGGCCTGCGCCTTCTCCAACGTCTTGAACGGCGCCGCGCGCGTGCCGGCGCTGGTGTCGCTGCCGTACGGGCTCACAAAATACTCCGCGCCGTAGACGCGCGGCGTGCCCGGCGCGGCATCGGCCGTCGTCGGATCGCTGCCGAGTTCGATCTCCTCGGCGTTGGTCATGCCGTCACCGTCGGTGTCGACCTCGGTCGCGAACACGCGCCACTGCCGGCCCGCCTCGGGCGCCGCACCGGCGGCCCGCACGATCACGCGCACCTCCAGCCCGCGGCCGACGTGCGTCCCGGGCAGCGCCGTCCACGTCTTCAGGTCCGTACTGGTCTCGACGGTGTAGCGCCGGCCCCAGGCCCCGCGCCAGCGGAGCACGAGGTTGCCGGCGGCGTCGCGCTGCGGGGTCGCCGTGAAGCGGCTCGCCGCGCTGCGCGGGTCCGTGCCGGCCTGCGCTTCCTGCGCATTCGTCAGTCCGTCGCCGTCCTCGTCGTTCGTGGCGCCCTTGGTCGGTTGGTACAGCGCCGCCCATACGTCCGACAGGCCGTCGCCATTGCGGTCGACGATGGCCGCCAAGGGCGCTGAACTGAGCAGGAGTGCAATGGACGCGCCGAGGTAGAGATGAGAGGAACGCATAGGGGAGAACGCCTCCACGGTTCCCTCACCAAGGGACGTTCGCAACGTACCCTCCGCCCACCGGACGAGTTTGAAACTCCTTTCACCGCCCGGCCGACCCGCCTGCGCGTGGGGCGGCGCTTCCGCCCGCCCTTCCGCTCCTCCGTAATGATTCCGGTGAACCACGGATGGACGGGAAGACACGCAAACGGACGCCGGAGGCACTGCCGGCCGCAACCCGCGGTACCGCGCCTTCCGCTCGTACTCTCTCCTCCGGAATTCGCGTTCCTTGGCGTCCATTCGCGGTTTCTTCTGCCTGAGCACGAAAGGATCATTCGCACGCTTCCACGCCGGCTCGCCCACCGCGCCCGCCGGGGCGCCCTGAAGGAACGCCCCACCGCCGAACCGGCCCCCTCAGTGCCCGAGCCACTTGAGGTTCGGAATCTCGAAGACCAGCGTGTCGCGCGCGGCCACGGCGATCGGCAGCGAGCCCTGGTTGCCGGCGATCGTGAGCGTGGCGTCCGGCGTGTCCAACAACCCATGGCATTCGAACAGCCCGTTGCCCACCTGGGTGAACTCGAGCGTGCCGTGCGCGGCGGCGGGGCCCTCATTGCTCACCATGAGGATCACGTGGTCGTTCTGGTCGATGAACGCGAGCAGGTTCAACCCCGAGCCAGTCGCGCGTACCGGTCCCGCGGCCAGGGCCCTCGCCGGCTCATTCAGGAGATCGACGACCGGGGCGACCGCCTCCAGCCGCGCCCGCTCGGCCGCCGGCAGCCGGTCCGAATTGTAGGTCAGCCACGCGGAGGGCCGGTTGGCCGCCGGCAGGGTCGCCGGATCGACTGCATCGCTCACCCAGTAGCCGAGATTGATTCCTTGGATCACGCTTTCGACGCCGGGCTTCGGAAACCCCGGCGTGGCCGTGCGGATGGCCTGCGAGAGGTGAATCCAATAGTAATAGTAGTTGGGGGTGTCGGTGCCGGGCGGTGGCGCCGCCTCGAACGAGCGCTCGACATTGACGGAGTAGTAGAAAGCCGGGCCGAAGGGATGGCGGGGCACGTGGCCGAGGATGGCGATCATGTGCTCGGGATCGGCCGCACCCGAATCGCCGTAGGAGCGGAAGAACGACTGCGTGGCGCGACGGACCGAGCCGTCGCGATTGGCCACATGAGCCCAGCCCGAGGACAACCAGAGCTGTTTGAGGTGGAGCCAGGCGCGCTCGGTGGGCCAGCCAGCGGCCGCGGCCGTGTCCCAGAAATAGGAGGTGTCCGCATCGAGCATGATGCCGATGGGCACATCGGGCTCGCGGCATGCCGTGGCGGCGATGGAGTACACCGCCAACCAGTAGGGCGCGAGCTCCCGCCCGTTGCCCGACTGGGTCTCGACGAAAAAGCTCCAGTAGCGGCCCGGCAACCGCTGCGCCCAAAGGCGCGGATCGTTGCCGCCCCAGCGCGCGAGCGGCGGGTCATAGTGGATCTGGCCGCCCACCATCGGGGTCTTGCCGCCGGCCAGCAACGTCTTGCCGATCGTCGCGTAATACTCGGCCTGCATGGTGCCGATGAAGTCGAGCCACGCCGGGCGATGATGGGCGCCGATGTAGTTGGCTCGTTCGCGCACGCTCCCCGGCGGCACAGCCACCCCCGCCCAAGTGGCGAAACTGTCGACCAGCCGCGGGTGCGAATCGGCGTTGAAGTTGATCCCGATGAAGAAGTCGGCGCCGTAGACGCCGCGGCAGCCAATGTCCAGGGCGAGGCGCCCAATGCGTTCGCCGGCCCATTCGCCGAAGGTCTGGGCGCTCTTGCCGTTGGTGATATCGCCGGGCAGCAGCGGCATGCCGAAGGAGATATAGCCCTGCCCCTCCGAGGAGTAGTGGCCATCGACATCGAGCGAAAAATAGGAGTCCTTCCGCGGATTCATCCACGCCGCGTACTGTTTGAACCCGTCGACCTGGCTGAAGTCGGCGAGGCCCGCAGCCGGATCGCCGCCGTTGGCCAGAAGCAGATCGATGCCCCAGGCGACCTGCCCGAGCAGGGGCGCCCGGCCGTCGTTCTCGATAGCGGCGGACGACTCGAGCGCAGCTTGGCGGATCCGCTGGTACTCCTCCACGTTCTCCCAGAACAGCTGCCGGGGCCAGTAGTCCCCGGCCGGCCCCCACGGGTGGCCGTACACGCCGTTGTGCTCCGTCGCGAACACCGGGCGGTCGGGGCTCATCCCGGCGGCCGGCGGCGTGTTCGGCTCTGCCACGGTGCGCCAGAAAAGCCGGGCCGGCACCTGTCCTGATGCATCGGTTACTGCGACCGAGATGACCTCCCCTTTCCCGGCGTGGGAATCCGGCAGCGCCGTCCACTGCACCAGATCGGTGCTGGTCTCAACCTGGTAGCGCTTGCCGGATTCGCCAAACCAACGCAGCGAAAGCTGGCCGGCGCCATCCGCCTGCAAAACGCCCGCGGCACGCGGTCCGGCGGTCGTGGGGGCCGGCAGGAAACCAACGCAACAACCGGCGCACACGAGCATCGCGCGCCAGCGAACAAGCAACGAGACAAGTTTCATCAGGCTAGGAAGGGAGCAAGAATCCAACCTTCGATCACGCACGGCCCCTCAGTGGCCGAGCCACTTCAGGCCCGGAATCTCGAAGACGAGCGTGTCGCGCGCGGCCACCGTGAGCGGCAGCGAGCCTTTGTTCGCGGCGATCGTGAGAGCGGCGTTCGGCGTACCCAACAATCCGTTGCAGGCGAACGTGCCGTTGCCGACCTGCGTGAAGTCGAGCGAACCGGTCGTGGCGGTCGCCCGGCAGTTCGACACCAGCACGACCACCGCGCCGTTCTGGTCGACGAAGGCCAGGCAGCTCAGGCCGGCGCCCTTGGCGCGCACAGGGCCCGCGGCGAGCGCCGCCGCCATATTTGTGCCCGGATCGATCACCGGCGCGACCGCCTCGAGCTTGGTGCGTTCGGCGGCGGGCAGCAGGTTCGCCTTGAACACCAACCATGCGGAAGGGCGGTTGGCCGCTGGCAGCTTCGCCGGGTCCACGGCGTCGCTGACCCAATAACCGACGTTGAGCCCTTGCCCGGTGCCGAAATCCGCGCGCACCGCCGGATCGCCGAGGGCATCCTGCAGCATGTAGCGCACGCTGTAGTTGGTGTAGCCACGCTCCAGGCCGGCAGGCGCCGGCCGCTCGTACTCCCGCTGGATGCTCGCCGAGTAATAGAGGGCCGGTCCGAACGGATGCCGCGGGATGTGCCCGAAGATCGCGGCCAGTTGCGCGGCATCGACGGCGCCCGCATCCCAGTACGTGCGGGTGATGCACTTGGTCGCGCGTCGCACCGAGCCGTCGCGCCCGGCGATGTGCACCCAGCCGGCGCTCAGCCAGTTGTGCTTGAGGTGCCGCCAACCGAACTCCTCGGTGCCGCCCTGGTTCTTCCACGGATTCCAGAACTCGGGGTTGTCGGCGTCGAGCACCACGCCGGTGTTGGCGTCCGGCTCGTACGCAGCCCAATGGCCGAGGGTGATGGCGGAGGTCCATTGCGGCTGCACATTGCGGTCGCCGGCCGCCTGGGTCTCGACGTTGAACATCGTATACTTGCCCTCGATGTGCTGCAGCCAGATGCGGGGATCGTCGCCGAACCAGCGCGCCGTGCCGGGTTCGTTCGGCACCTGCCCGCCGACCAGCGGCGACTTGCCGGCGGCAAGCAGGGTGTTGGCGAAGGCCGCGTAGAAGGAGGCCTGTTTGTGGGCGATGAAATCGAGGTATTCCGGGTGGAGATGCTGGACGATGTAGTCGTGTCGCGCCTGCACGGTGGCACCGGGCACCGCCTGGCCGACCCAGGCGGCGAAGGAGTCGAGCAGCCGCGGATGCCAGTCGGTGAAGTAGTTGATGCCGATGAAGCCGTCGGCGCCGTAGAGGCCGCGGATGTTGTGGCGCAGCGCGTAGCGGCCGAGCCGCTCCCCCGCCCATTCGCCGAAGGTCTTCGGCGGCGAGCCCGCGGGCAGGTCCGCCGGGAGCATCGGCATGCCGAAAGAGATGTAACCTTGGTCCGGATAACCGATGGTGCCGTCGGCCTTGAGGGCGAAGTAGGAGTTCTTGCGCGGGTTCATCCACGCCGCGTACTGCTTGTAGCCGTCCTTCTGACTCCAGTCCTCGAGGCCGTCGCCCCCGCCGTTGGCCAGCTTCAGGTCGATGCCCCACGCCACACACCCCATCGTGGGGACCAAACCGTTGGCCTCGATCGAGGCGACATCGGCGAGCCCCTCGCCCCGCAGATCCTCGAAGGCCTTCACGTTCTCCCAGAACAGCTGCTGCGGCCAGGGACCGCCGAGATACACCTGCTTGTAGATGCCGTTCTTCTCGAAGACGAAGGCCGGCCGGTCGGCGTCGTAGCCGCGGGCCGGCGGAATCGGCGAGGCGTTCGGCACCTGGGGATTGGTGCCAAGTTTGTGCTCCTCCCAATCGGTGAGGCCGTCGCCATCGCCGTCGCGGTCCTGCACGACGACCCGCCAGTTCCGGCGGGCGGCCCCGGCAACACCGGCGGCCTGCACGGTCGTGCTCATCTCGGCGCCGGTGCCAACGAACGGCCCGGAGAACGCGCTCCACGTCTTCAGGTCCTCACTCGTCTCGAGGCGGTACTCCTTCCCGGTTTGGCTGCACCAATACACCTCGACCGCGCCGCCCGCACCGCGGCGCACCGCCCCGGAGAAATGGCTCGCCATGACCTTCGGATCCGTGCCGGCGGCCACCTCCTGCTGGTTGGTCGCCCCATCCCCGTCGTTGTCGTAGGCGAGGTCGTAGATCTCCGGATGCTGCAGCTCCCAGACGTAGGAGACCCCGCGGCCGGAATAGTCGAGAATGGCGTGGAGCGGGAGCAGGCCGCCAGCAAGGAAACCGGCGGCGCAGAGGGCGAAACGGGAGGAGATCATGCGAGTAGGGCGCGGGTGGCGGCCGCAGGATCAAACACCCGGGGCACGCCGGCGACAGGTGCCGGCCGCCGCGTGCGAGGTCAACCACGACAACAGCGCGACCTCGTGTTTCAGAAGCAATTCACCGCGCCGGCGCCGGATTCGCGCCGAGCGCCTTCAGATCCCAGCGGTACGCGCCACCCGAGCAGCCGACCAGGATCTCGCCGGGGCCGATCGCGGCGCAGCCGACCAGCGCGCTGGGCAGGTTGTATTGCGCCCACCGAAACGTCCGGCCCCCGTCGCGCGAGAGCAGCACGCCGCTCCCGCAGAGCCGGTTGCCGCTGAAGGCCCCGGCGCCGACCGCCACGAGCACGGTGTCCCCGGCGCACACGATCGGGGCGAAGCGGTCCTGCGACGAGACCGCCTCATCCACCGTGTCGCCCACGGTCGCCCGCACGAAGCCGGCCCGCTGCAGGAGGTAGTCGGTGAGCCCGCCCTGGTTCGCGAACTCGTCGATCCGCGCCTGCGGCACGACCATCAGCGTGCCCACCCGGCCGAGCACCAGGTCCCCCGCTCCGGTCGCGCCCACTCCGGCGAAGTATCCGGGATACAACAGCTCCCACGTGCTTCCGCCGTCGCGGCTGCGCGTGAGACCCTTGTTGGTGGACACATAGAGCAGGTGCCGCGGCGCGTCGTAGGCGATGCCGTTGCAGGAGTAGCCGCCGTCCACCGGCAGTTGGATCCGCTGGAACGAAGCCCCGGCATCCACCGAGACCCAGAACGCCTGCTCGCTCACCAACCACTGGTAGCGCGCGTCGGCGCTCAGCAGCATCCGCCGCCATTTGAGGCCCATCGGCAGCAGCCCGTCGGCCGAGACCAGGCTGGTCACATCGGTCCAAGTCGCGCCCTGGTCGCGGGAGCGCAGCAGCTTGCATTCGGGATTATCGTACAGCGCCATCTTCTCACCCCGCCGCGCCACGGTGTAGAGGCAGGCATCGTCGGCCGAGGCGCCCACCGGGAAATAGAGCACGCCCTTGAACCCCGACACCGGATCGACCACCGCGCCGTTCGCCGGGGAAACGCGCCGCCACTGCTCGCGCTTCGCATCCACGCTGCGGAACACCCCGTGGTCGTTGGTCGCCTGGTAGGCCGCGGCCCCGGCCAGCTCGAGCGAGACCGCGCACTCCGCGAAACCCACGCCCTTGTTGCCGTAAACGCCCGCCTCGTACTTCATCCACAGATCACTCCAATTCTTGAAGCGGTCGGGGCTCACCCAGGCGCCGATCGTCGACCACGAAACGGCCAGATCGCTGCGCGGATCGAGGCGGAACCAGTGGGGCTCGGCATAGAAGGCCGGCTCGCCGTGCTGCAGTTCTGCCGTGGGGAACGGCACCATGCGGAAAGTCTTCAGGCTGTCCTCGGAAACGATGTGGAACGCCACGCCGCCGCGGCCCACATACACCCGGCCAGCCTTGCGCGGATCCCAGCGGGCCATGAGCAGCGAGGCCGAGCGGATCACCGCGGTGCTCGGCGCCGGCTCCTTGAACACCACCGGCGTGCACGCGAGCGAGCCGTCGTCCCCCACTTTCGCCTGCAGCAGTTTGCCGTTCGTCACATCGGCCTGCCCAACCAGCGACAGCAGCAGCTCGCCCCGCACGTGCGGCGACACCTCGATGTCGATCACCTGGTACCCCGCCGCGCCCGCCATCTCCAGCTCGTGGAACGTGGGCACGACGGCATCGGCGTCGCGGGTCACGTAGAGCGTGCCGTCTCCGTACGACAGGTACACGGTCTTCGCGTCCAGCGGATCGGCCGCAATGCTGCGGATGCCGGCAAACGTCGTGCTCAACTCCACCCTGCGAAAGTTCCGCCCCGTGGCGTCGCCCACGTAGACCAGTTTCTTGCCGATCGCGGCCGCCATCTCGAGCTCGAGATCTTTGCGCGGCAGGCGGTTGTGCCCGAGCGCACCCGGCGCCGCGAACACCCGCGAGCCGTCCGCGTTGAACCGCACCTTGCCGAAGGCCGTGCGCTCCCCGCCCCCCTCCACCCCGGCCGTGGGCGCGATCCGGATCGGCGGCAACACCCGGTCTTCCTCCGTCACCGCCTCATCGCGCACCTCCGTCCACGTGCGGCCACCATCTTCCGAGCGCGAGAGATAGAACCCGCCGACCACGATGCGCCGCGAGTCCGCCGGCGAGATGTCGAACGAGAAGAAGTACCGGTAGTTGCCGGAGCCGGTGAGATCATAGGACAGATGCCGCCAGGTCTCGCCGCGGTCCCGCGACTGCACGAGGCCGCCCAGGTCGAGCAGCGCGGTGATCACCCCGTCGGCGACATGCACGTCGTAGATGACGTTGGCGAAGCCCGGCGCGATGTCCTGCCACACGCGGTTGCGGTCGTTGACCTGCGCATCGAGCACCTGCTCGCGCAGCCCCGGAATCTTCACCCGCGCCCACTTGCGATTGGCGAGCAGGGGCGCCGCGGCGGCCTCGAGCCCGGCCTGAAAAAGCGCCGGCATCGGCGCCGGGGCCGGCAACACCGGCGCGACCGCGGCCACCTTCGGGTCCATCCCGAGCGCCAGTTCCTCCCAGTCCGTGAAACCGTCGCCATCGGTATCACAATCCTCGACTCCCAACCGCCAGAACCGCGCCGCCTCGGCCGCCGCCCCGGCGTCGCGCACCGTGACGCTCATTCCGTCGCCGGTGCCCGGATGCACCTCCGGGAGGGTGCTCCAGGCGCCCGCCACGGTCGCCGCGGTCCGGATGCGGTAGGCTTTTCCGGCCACACTCGGCCAGTGCAGGTCAACCCGCCCCCCGCTCCCGGGCACGACGGCTGCGCCCGGCCCGCTCCGCGGGTTCCCGGCATCGGTGCCCGCCGCCGCCTCCTCCCGGTTGGAGACGCCGTCGGCGTCGTCATCCGCACTCGCGGGGCCGACCGCCGGATTCTGCGCCGTCCAGACATCCGAGACGCCGTCGCCATCGCGATCGACCAGGGCGTCGAGGGGCGCGCCGGCGACGACGAGGACCGCGCAAAAGATCGCGCGAGCAAAGGGGACGAGCATGCGTCGGAAAATCCCACGCATCGACCCCGGGTCAACCGGCCGCCGCCACTCCTGGCGGTTTGAAAACGATTTCACGGCGTGGGCCAGTCCGGTTGCCGGCGGCCCTCCTCTTCGACCGGGCCTTCAGGCGCTCGCCATTCCCCCGCCCGACGCTCGCCGGGCACGCCTCAGTTCGCCACCGAGAGGATCGCATCGGCCTTGATCAAGCTCGCGTCGACCTCGGTGAGAATGTCCGGCAACTCCGCCTCGGCGATGCCGAGCGCGTTCCAGACTTCGGACACGCTAACCTCCGGCCGAAAAGCGGTGCCGTGATGCACGGCGTGCAGGTTGCAGACGAAATCGGCGAGATACACCACCTGCGCCGCCGGATCGCCCTCGCCGGAGGGATCATGGTGCGCCCCCGTCGCCTGGATCAGCGACTCGGGCAGATGCCACTGCTCCAGCAGGCGCGCCCCCACGTCGGCATGGTCGGTGTCGATCATCTCACGCTCGACCTCGAAAAGCGGCCGGCCGCTCTCGTGGGCGTTGGCGAGGATCCGCCCGTAGCCCACGCCCAGCGTGCGGTCGAGCACCAGCATGCCGATGTCGTGGAGCAGGCCGGCGGCGTGGAGCTCGGTGGCCGAGACGCGCACCTTGCGCGCCCGCAGCTGCAGGATCTGTGTGGCCTGGGCCACCGCCAGGCAGTGCCGCCAATACTGCCGGTGCGAGAACTGCATCGGCCGCAGCGTCCGCATCAGCGAGAGCGCGTAGACGACGTCGCGCACGCCGTCGATGCCGATGCGGATCACGGCCTCGGCGATCGATTTCACGCCGCGCCCGCGGTAGTACACCGAGTTGGCCAACCGCAGCACGCGCGCCGAGACCGTGGCGTCGAGCATCGCCACCTCCGCCAGCTGCTCGGCCATCACCCACTCCGTGCGCAACAGCTGCGAGAGCCGCAGCACGACCTCCGGCGCGGCGGGGAAGCCGACCGTGCCGAGTTGCTGGATGTAGTCTTCTGCGCTCATCGCGGATGTTTTCTATCGGCGCGCGGCCGGGAAAGCCGAACGGGGAGTGGTAAGAGTGGCGTGAATCCCGCCCCCCGCAACGCCGCCCTGCATCCCCCCGGCGGATGCGACGCGGGGCCGGCCCGGTCGCTACTCGAACCGCGCCGGCTGGCCCGTGGCCGAGAGCACGGCGCGCCACCCCGCACCCGCGGGGTCGACCCGTTTCCTTTGCGTGGCGAGCAACTCGATCGGCACGTGGATGAACTCGTCGTGGATCAGGCCGATCATCAGCCCGGTCTTGCCGGCCATCGCAGCGTGCACGGCGTGGCGGGCGAACTGGTCGCAGAGGATCGCGTCCTCGGCATCGGCCCGCACGCTGCGCACGAGGTAGCTCGGATCGATGTAGCGCACCGTGGCCTCGGTCTGCTCGGCCTTGAAATACGCCTCGATCTGCGCGCGCAGGAACGGCCCGATGTCGGCGAGCTTCGCGTTGCCCGAAGCGTCCTGGCCGCCGGGTCCGGCGAGCAGGTCCTGCCCCGCGCCCTCGGCCACGACCACCAGCGCGTGGTTGCGGGCGAGCACGCGCCGCTTGAGCGCGGCGAGGAAGCCGCCGGGCCCGTCGAGCCGGAAGGGGATCTCCGGGATCAGGCAGAAGTTCACATCCTGGCTGGCGAGTGTCGCGCCCAACGCGATGAAGCCGGCGTCGCGCCCCATCAGCTTCACCACGGAGATGCCGTTGCGCACGCTGTGCGCCTCGGTGTGCGCGCAGGTGAGCACGTGCGCCGCCTGCTCGACGGCCGTGAGGTAACCGAAGGTCCGTGACACGAAGGCCACGTCGTTGTCGATCGTCTTCGGGATGCCGACGACCGCCAGCGGGTGCCCGCGGCGCCGCGCCTCCTGGAAGAGGTCGTTGCCGCCGCGTTGCGTGCCGTCGCCGCCGATCGTGAAGAGCAGGTTCACGCCGAGCTCGATCAGGCGGTCGACGGCGATCGCGGTGTCGACCGGGCCGCGCGAGGTGCCGAGCATCGTGCCGCCCTCGGTGTGGATCTTGTCCACGTGGTCGACGGTGAGCCGCAGCGGCGGGCGGCCGCGCGCGGGATCGAGGCCGCGGTAGCCGTCGCGGAACCCGAGGATCTCGGCCACCCCGTAGGCGTGGTGCAGCTCGAGGAAGAGGGAACGGATCACGTTGTTGATGCCCGGACACAGCCCGCCGCAGGTCACGATGCCCGCGCGCACCGTGGCGGGGTCGAAGAACAGCTTCGCCCGCGGGCCGGCGAGCTCGAAGCCCTCGTCCACCACCGGCGGCGCACCGCGCTCGCGGAGCAGGGTGCCGGGCACGCGCAGGTCGTCGCGCACGTGCTGGCGCAGCGGGGAGTCGAAGCGGGGTTCGCCGAGGGTGGTGATGGTCATGGCGGGGCGCGCCTGCGGGCGCGGGGAACGTTGTGGGCGCCGAGTGCCGAGGTTTCGAGCACAACCTGCGCCGGCCAGCCGATCTCCCTCCCCCTCCTCCCCTCACTCCCTCACTCCCTCCTTCAACTTGCGGGTGGCGGAGACGCGGCGGATTCCTTACCGTTCCCGCACATGCGCGTCCTGCTGCTCACTCTCGGCAACACCTCCGTCCTCGGCGGCATCGTCACGCTCGGACGGCTTGAGCGGCGCTTCCGCGTGCCGACGGCCGAGGTGGGCACCGCGACGAAGCTGCGCCGCCTGCTCGCCGCCGAGGCGCGCGGCGAGTTCGACCGTGCCGCCCTCTGCTCGGTCGTGCCTGAGCTCACGTTGCCGGCCTGCGCGGCAGTGAAGCGCCAGTGCGGTGTCGTCCCGCGCGTGTTGCGGGCCGAGAGCGCCCATGGGCTCACCATCGCCTACAAACGCCCGCGCGAACTCGGCGCCGACCGCGTGGCCGCGGCCCTCGGAGCCCATTTCAGCTTCCCGGGCCGCGACAAGATCATCGTCGATTTCGGCACCGCCACCACCGTCACCGCCATCACCGCCGATGGCACCGTGGCCGGCGGCGCGATCCTGCCCGGCTTCGGGCTCTGGGCGGAGATGCTCGCAACCCGCACCGCCCAACTTCCCAAAGTCGCCGCCGCCGCGCCGCGCACCGCCGTCGGCCGCTCTCCCAAGGAGGCCATCGCCGCCGGGCTGCATTTCGGCCACACCGGCGCCGTGCGCGAGCTGGTGGCGCGGGTGTCCACGGAGGTTTTTGGAGCCCGCAAACGCCCGCTGGTGCTGGCCACCGGGGGCAATGCCGCCCGTTTCGAGCGCGAGAATGTCTTTGCCGAAAACGTTCCCGATCTGATTCTCCTCGGCCTTCACGCCTTTGCCTATGCTTAGGACCTTCCTCCGCGCCAAGCTCCACCGTGCCGTCGTCACCTCGGCCGATCCCGATTACGAGGGCTCGATCTCGATCGACCGCGCGCTCTGCCGCGAGGCCGGTCTGCTCGAGTTCGAGCAGGTCGACATCTACGACATCAACAACGGCGCCCGTTTCACGACCTACGTCATCTACGGCGAGCCCGGCCAGATCCAGATCAACGGCGCCGCCGCGCGCCTGGTCGATGTGGGCGACCGCGTGATCATCTGCGCTTACCTCGGCCTTGAGCCGGGTGAGATCGCCGGTCACACCGCGCGCATCGTGCAGGTCGGCCCAGCAAACCAGGTCGTCTCCGTCCACACCAACGGCGTCCGCCAGCCGTAGGCGGCCCGACTGCCTTCCGCCTCTTCGTCACTGAACCGCCCCGCGGTTCAGCCCGCCGCGTAACGCCGGCGGCCCCGCCGACTTAACCCAGGCCCACCGGCAAGGGTCCCGGCACGATGTGAGAACGCACCATCAGAACCGCCAAGGCGCAACCAAGCGAACGAAGCGGGAATGAGTCCGATGGCGGAACTCGGCGGGCATCCCCTCGCAATGAACAGAAACCCCGAGGCTCTCCGGCACTGCTTTTTCGTCATGCCGAAACACCTTCGTTTCCTTCGTTTTCTTCTGTCGTCTGCCGAACTTCGGCTCCCGTGACGCCGCGCCCCGCCGGCGAATTCCGCCCCGGCCGTGAAAACGTTTCACGCCGCCGCGAAATCCAGGCTTGGCGCCGCTGCGCCGCCGTCTTTGCTAGAAGCCTTACCCACACCGTGCAGTTCCCCCAGCTGCCCAGTGCCCCACCCGTGCTGTCATCCCGAAACATGGACAAGTCCTCTCTCTTGAAGGCCATCGTCGAAGAGTTGGCCAACGAGTACGCCCTGCAGAGCGAAGCCGCCGAAGACGCCCACAAGGAGGCGACCAACGACGAGAGCCGGGCGGAGGATCGTTACGACATGCGTGGCCAGCTCGCCGCCTACCTCGCCGCCGGCCAGGCCAAGCTTGCCGACGAAGTCGCCACCGCCATCGCCGCCTTCCGCAACCTTTCCGTGCGCGCCTTCGGCCCCGGCGAGCCGGCCGCCCTCGGCGCCCTCGTGCGCCTCGAAGCCCGCGGCTCCCGCAGCGTCTATTTCCTCGGGCCCGCCCACGGCGGCCTCGCGTTGCGCATCAACGGCGACGAGGTGATGGTCGTCACCCCCTCCTCCCCGCTCGGCCGCTCGCTCATGGGCCGCAAGACCGGCGAGCGCGTCCCCCTCCCGCAGGGCGCCCGCACCGTCGACCACACGATTTCCGCGGTCGAGTAGCCGCGCAGCGCGTAACCACGCGCCGCGCACACGTTCTCCGCCGGATGAATCCCGTCTCAACACCCCGGCGGCCCGCCTGAGTATTTTCTGGTGCTCTTTCGTCAACGGAGACTCCACCCAGCCCGTAGGATCGGCGACACTGAGCGGGTTGTTCCGCACATAGCTGTACCGGTTGTAGTTCTGAAGGTCTCCGGGGTACTGCACTAAGATGTCCGCCGACAAGAACCTCCCGATGAGCGGGTCGTAGATGCGGCCGTTCATGTGATCGGGCAGCTCTGGCGCGCCGTAGCCGGTCACTCGTAGCCGCGGGCCACCGAGAAACGGGCGACGCCAAGGCGCGCCGGGGAGCGACCGCGATCACCGGACAACAAAAAGCCGCGCCCGGCAGAACCGGGAGCGGCGTCAAAAGCAGCGATGAAGAAGCGGCGTCAGCAGTGCGCGAACGCGGCGCGGCGAGCCGGCTTCTTCGCGAAAAATGCCTCGGTCGTCTGACGCAGGTGCTCGCGGCGCTCCTCAGGCGTCATTTGGGCGCGGCGCTTGGCCGTCTGCACGCGCCAGCGGCGGGAGGCGGCAACGGCGTCAAAGGTCTTTTTCTTCGTGGCCATGGATGAGGAAGGTTGGCGCTACGATGCGCACGGGCGGATAACCTTGCAAGAGATTGACGGCGTTAAAGCCGGATTCCCGGCGCACGTTGGCCAGGTGTTTGAAGTTCCAGCTAACGAGGTAATCAAGCCGGGCCACCGAGCAGACGGCGACATGCTGGGCGTCATCTGCGAACGCCGCGGGCACGACCTTTTGCGCCATGTAGGCCGCAGCGAGCTCCTCCATCTCAACGCTCACGTCGAGCACGTCCTCAACATCGAAGCTGGCGCGCATCAGCTCCCGCACGCGCTCGGGCGCTTTCACCAGTTCGTCGATCACCAGTTGTGACGAGACGAAACGGAAGAGGCCCGCCTCCTTCAGCCGCCAGAGGGCGCGGGTGTCGGCCTGGAACTCGGCATCGAAGTAACCGCCACCGAGGTATCGAGGTAGAGGGCGAGCGCGTGCATGGAGGCATTCATGGCTTGGCTTCCGGATCGGGTCGAGGCGACAACGTCGCCCCGGGGTGCGTGGCGGCGTGGACCTTCTTCAGCTTCCGGATGGAAACGTGCATGTAGCTCTGCGTGGTCTGCAAGCCGGCGTGGCCGAGCTGTTCCTGCACGTGGCGGATGTCGGCACCGTGCTCCAGCATGAGCGTGGCGCAGGTGAGGCGGAACAGTTGGCACGAGCCGACCTTGCCGAAACCGGAGCGGGCAACGTAGCGCGGCACCAGGGCGGAGAGGTCCTTTCCCGTCAGCGCCCCAAACCCCGTGTCCGTCAAATCAGGGCAACCTCAGCCTGACCCTGTCTGTCCGGCTTGGTCGGCTTGGGGTGGAGGAGCTTGTAGCGCCGGAGCAGTTCGGCATCCGGTGGCGCGACCTTCTGCGGCACGCGCACGAGCACGTGGAAGTGGTTGGAGAGGATGGCGTAGGTGAGGATTTCGACGCCGCAGAACTCGGCCGTCAGCCAGAGCTGGCGGCGCAGGATTTCCTTGGCCGGGTCGTCGATGACCCGCTCGCCGTTCACCGTGCGGGTCATGCAGTGGTACACCGCCGTCCCCTCCTCCGCCGCGATCTTGATGCGCGCCGTCCTCATCGTGCCCGGAAGATACCCACAACGGACCTTACGTCCATTGTCCTGAGATTTTTCCGACCTGTCCCTGTTAACACCGTGTGGTAAACAGACCGAGAAACCTACGACGTCACTTCGGCCAAAACGCCGACGTCAATTAGGCCCGGCACAACTAGCTTCCCCGGCACACCCAACCATCCTGCACAAGGATAGACCGGAGCGACTGGAACAACCCGACATTCTTCGCTTCAGTCCGCCTTTCTAGGCAAACAAACGATTGCATCTCCCCGCCTCCCCCAATGGAGCAACCAAGAAAAGCCACTGAATTCTCAAAACGAGAAATCTCGAGCACGCCCCATCTGCCCCGACCACGGACTATTCGCCCACCTATTTGTTCAGCAACCGTTTCCACGGAGAACACCCGACCTGTGTAAAACCAACGTGAAGGCCAGCGCGCAGCTTCAGCGTGCCCAAAATGAGTAGCACCAGAGATGATGAGCGCTGCGTGAAGCAGTATATCTTGATCGGGATCTAGCCGGGAGGCGGTCTCGATAAAATAGTCATGTACATATAGGGCCTTTTCTCCGTTCATTCCCCCTACGCACCCACTACTTTGCTCGGCACATCCGATTGACTGAACAATTCCGTTCTCGCGAAGCAGAGAATCAAGACCTCGTTTGATTGTTGGGTTAATTGAGTATCCAATTGGTGTCATGGCGTAATCACGGCTCATCTGAAGCGACCATCTCATAGGCTCCGTATCCTAGTGCCGCATTTGGGATATGGTAATTTGCACGGCTCCAAGCGTTCCATGCAGATGTGAAACAAGACAAGGATCGACCTCCTTCGCCCCCCAACGCAAGCGATCGATTTATCGCCGGAAGCCTGAACTTGAAAGTTCCCGGAAGATCTAGGAATTCGGCGGCTCCTCTGGTTGAAAGGCGTTGCATGCTCATCTGCTCACCCACAGACAATCCTTGGCGTGCGGCATAACGCCTTCCAGCGGGGGTCAGGAAGAACAGGGGCTTTGTGCCGTTCGCATGCATTGCGGTGTTCCCAACGCGCCATGCAAAATGGGCACCGAGTCCCCCACCCGGCCTTACGCCGAACTCGATCATTCCCGGGGCCCCACTCGCGCCGGCCATTCGGTTCAGGCTGACAATGGGACCGCGAAGAGCAGACTGAGCCGCTGTCCCCAACCCTAGCGTTAAGTAGTTTAGGAGTATTTCGCCACCCGCTTGTATGCCCGCCCAACCGTCCTTCTGTCCGGAATCCAGATAGCGGTTCCATGCAGCCTGACCTGGAACGAAAGTCTCGAAAAGCCAACTGCGAGTGATCGAGTACACACTTTTATTGATCGCCCCGACTATCCCTTCCCCACTGTCTGGGGCAGCTGGTTGTGCTCTTTCCGCGTCCTGCTGGGCAACTTGATGCGCCGCGGTCGCTGCCTCATTTGCGTAGGAGTCCCAATCCTCCTGCGTGATCGCAAGAGAGCTTGGCGCTGGTTTTGGCTGAGGCGTGGTGAAGAACCAGGATAGAATGGTCCCCGGCTGATTGGCTTGAACAGCAGGCTGAGGTTTTACCGCAGGCGCTGCGCCAGCTACCCGATCTGAGTGAGTTCCAACGCCCCCGCTGCCCCAGCCTTCGAAGTTCTTCCGCGCCCATTCGTCGAAGTAGCCGAAGCCCGATGGATCGGTACGCGTCAAGGGATTGTTGTCGACGTAACTGTACCGGTTGAAGTTCTGGAGACGATCCGGGTACTGCACCTGCACATCCGCCGAAAGGAACCGGCCGATCAGCGGGTCGTAGATGCGGCCGTTCATGTGAACGAGGCCTAAGTCGTCGAGCATCTCGTGGCCGGTGTAACCGCGGGGCGTGGCGTCGTCGGAGCCGCCGTCGGCGGTGGTGGTGGGGGCGCCGGACCAGGTGTCGGGGTTGCGGCGCTGGCCCCAGGCATCGTAGCTGTAGCGCGAGGGTTTGCCTTGGCCGTCGAGCACGTAGGTGGTGCTGGTGGAGCCGTGGGGCGTGATCCGCTCGATGGAGCCGAGGTGGTCGTAGTGGTAAACGAGCGCGGACTCCGCGTTGTCGAACGACTGCTGGGGGTTGAACTCCATGGTGCCGGCGGTGCCTTCGGGGCCGGGCACGTAAATGCGGAGTTTCTGCAGGGCCCAACCCGACGGGGCTTGAGGGACTGAGGGATTGAAGGAGGCAGTAGGTTCGTAGTCGGCTTCGAGTTGGGGGCCGAGGCCGTAGACCTTCTTGCGGCTGTAGTGCTTGGGCGTGGCGGCCGAATCGGTGCCGTTGACGGCGTCGATCGAGAGGTGCACGACGCGGGAACGGTTGGCGTTGTAGGTAAACTCGTCGCCCTTGGCGGTGGTGGCGTTGATCAGCCAGCGGGGTTTGTCGAAACCGGCCCAGCGGGTGGACCAGGTCTCTTTAACGACCCCTCCGACGCGGCGCTCGCGGGTGGTGAGGTTGCCGTTGGCGTCGTAGGCGTAGTTGAAGACGGAAGTTGAAGTGGAAGTGGTGGCGGTGACGCCGGTGACGGCGTGGGGGCGCGGGCTCTCGTACTTGTAGTCGGAAAGAGCGACCGGGGAACCGGTGTCACCGCCCCCGGCTAGAGCGGCCCCGGCGACGATGCCCTGCTTGGCGAGGATGTTGCCGTTGGCGGCGTAGGCCATGCCACCGCCGCTTTGCATTTGCCGGACGCCAGCCCGCCGCACAGGTTCGCGCCGCACGTTTTCCCAGCGGGAAACACGGGCCCTTAGCTCAATGGTTAGAGCAGGGGACTCATAATCCCTTGGTTGCAGGTTCGAATCCCGCAGGGCCCACCACCTTTATCCTATTGGTAGAAAGAAAGTTACAAGACTTTCCCCGAGTCTGTTTCTGTAACGAGAAATTTTGTCTGTCCGGTTACTGTCCGGTTTTTCAAGTCCTCAAAGGGCCGCAATCACCCTTTCCGAGGCTCCCCAACGCCCCGCCGCCCCTAGGCCGACGCACCCGCCAAAGCGGAAGAAGGGGCGGCTTTCGCCGCCCCATTTGCCTAACTCAGTTGCTCGCGAACTCTCCGGCGAGATTCCAGAGCGCCTTGTTGAGGCGTTGGCCTTCGGTGAGTCCACTCACCGGCCGGGTGCGATTGCGACGGATGCCCATCCCCGTAACGAACACCAGCGCCAGAACGACAGTCCCCGCGCCGGAGCACCGGGCGCGAGCGCTTGCTGCTTTGAAACCTGCCGAAAGATAAAACTAAGTTTGAGCTTTCTTTGTTTTCCCAATCAGCTAGTTTGCATTTCCGGAGATTGTTCAAATTTGGCTTTATCTAGTTCCCAAAGTCCAATCAAGGCACTCGCAGCCCTCCCGCGAGGGGTGCCACTGTCGAGCGATACCCTCAAGGCGGTGGGCGTTTCTTCCGCTCTCGCATCCTACTACGTGCGCACCAGTTGGCTGACGCGGCTTGGCCGGGGGGTGTTCATGTTCCCGACAGACAAACTAAAATCCACCACCACAGTGCGACTTCTGGCGACACAAATGCCGGGTCTCCACGTCGGAGGGAAGACCGCGCTGGCCTGGCGCGGCGTACGGCACAACGCCGGTCCGCGCGAACGTCTGGTTCTCTGGGGAGAAAAGGCCGGCCGGCTTCCCCCGTGGTTCACCGAGCGATTCCCAGCCCGCTATGTGTCACGCAGCCTCTTCACGGGCACCCTTCCCAAGGACTTCGGTCTCCAACCCCTACCGGAGGAACCGGATGGCCCTCTCGTGTCGGTCCCCGAGCGCGCCTTGCTTGAGTTACTCGCCGAGGTGGGCACCGAACAGAGCCTGGAGGAAGCGCGCAACCTCGTCGAAGGTGTCCGCTCCGTCCGCCTCGACGTGCTCGGCGTGCTCCTCCAGCACTGCCTCCGCGTCAAAGTCGTCCGGCTCTGCCTCAACCTCGCCGACGAGTTGAACCTGCCCTGGGCCACGGAAGCGCGTTCCTTGGCTGGTCCCCGTGGCCGGGGTCGCTGGGTCGGCCGAATGCCGGACGGCACCACCCTCATCCTCAAACCGTGATGGACAAATTCTACGTCGATACAGTCCGCCTGATGCTTGAAGTCGCTCCCGAGGTGTTCGCCTCCGGCCGCTTCGCGTTGAAAGGCGGCACGGCCATCAACCTCTTCGTCCAGGACATGCCACGCCTGTCCGTCGACATCGACGTCGTGTTTGTGCCGCACCGGCTGTCGCGAGAGGCCGCCCTCGCCGAAATCGCCAGCGAACTGGCGCAGACCCAAGCTCGGCTCCAGCACCGTGGCCTCAAAGCCGAGATCGCGAGCAGCAAGACCGGCGACGAAACCAAGATTCTCGCGCGCCGCGACCGGATCGAGGTCAAGGTTGAGATCAACTACGTCTTCCGCGGCACGCTGCTCCCGGTGGAAATGCGACCGCTCGCGAAACCCGCCAGTGATCTTTTCACGACCGCACTCACGGTCCCGACACTCGCGGTGGCCGAACTCTACGGAAGCAAAC
>JAHFTC010000207.1 GCA_023269585.1 Opitutaceae bacterium | reverse complement strand
TGCCTCGGTGTAGCTCTTGACCAGCCCGCGCATCGGGGCGTGATGCGCCACGCGAGCGAAACCGTCGGTGTGGTCGTCACCGAGGGCGGGCAGGGCCGCGACCGTGGCGGCCGCCGCCGGATGTGCGCGCTCGAGCGCGGCGAGTTCGTGGCGCAACGCGTCGTAGGCGGTGTCGGTGATCTCCGGAGCCGCGCGGCGGAAGTAGAGTTCGTCGTGGTACGCGATCTCGGTCCGGAGCGCGGCGATGCGGGCGCGGGCGGATTCGTTGTCGGGCGGCGATCCGGCGCCGAGCGCCGTCGCGAACAGGAACACAAGGGCCAGCACGGCGGTGTGGGGCCACGCGGGCCGGCCGCCAGGGGTGTGGCAGCCGTTCATGCGCGGCAGACTGGTCGCAAGGAACCGGCGACGCCAGCGCGGAAACGGGGAGGTTGACCGCGAAGAACGCTGGGATCGCCAGGATCGGGCCACTCCGGAATCCGTGCATTCTGTGCGATCCGTGGTTCAGCCTTCCGGAATCTCGACCACAGATTGCACGGAGTGCACGGAATCAGACCCTGCAAAGTCGGCCATTGCGGCTCGGCCGCGCTGGGTTCCCGGCGGTCAGCTCCGGTCTGCCGTTGGTCGCTCCATCCCCGCGCTTGACCTCTCCGGCCCCGGCGCGGTTTGGTTCACCTCCTGCTACCGGCAGCCAACCTATGAGCCTCGAGCAAAAACGCGCCGACCTGGTCGAAACGATCGGACTCCTCCCCGACGGGGAGGAACGCATGGCCTATCTGCTTTCGCGGGGCCGCAAATATCCCGCGCTCGACGCGGTCCACAAGACCCCCGACCGCCTGCTGCCCGGCTGCGTTTCGCAGCTCTGGATCTACCCCGAGTTTCGCGACGGACTCTGCTTCTTCGGCATGGACGCCGATGCGCTCATCACCAAGGGCATCGCCGCGGTGGTGTGCGGTTTCTACAGTGGCGAGACGCCCGCGGCCATCATCGCGATGGAGCCGGATTTCCTCGCCGAGGTCGGCATCACGCAGGTGCTGTCGCCCAACCGCGCGAACGGGCTCGCCAGCCTGCGCTCCCGTATCAAGGCCTACGCGCAGCACTGCCTCGCGCAGAGCTGAAACGGAACGCGTCCCGTCCTCGGGGCGTTCTCTCATTCGCCGGCGCAGGGCGGGCGCACGTTCACGGCTCGCGTCCGCGGCGTTTCCGGCCCGGGAAAATACTGTTGAGGGCGGCCGCCCCCGCGGAAAGCATCCCGGCCCCGATGACCGCGCGCCGTCCCACGATCGCCCAAGCCTGGCTGGAGACTCCGGATTCGGGCGTGATCGAGCTGACGCGGGACTGGTTCGGCAAGGCGTCGCCACCGATCTTCTTGGGTGCGCCGCCGCGGCCGTTCCGCGCGCTGCGGCCGGTGCCCGGGGTGTTCTACGCGGAAGAGAGCGGCTATTTCGTAAGCAACGGCCAGGAGCTGTGGTTCCTGCTGGAGCCGGAGCGTTTCCCGTGGCTCGACCCGAAGAAGACTCAGCTGTACGTGGCCGGCGACTTCAACGGCTGGGGACAGGCCGTGGGCCGCGTGGAGTGGCAGCTCAAACTCGAGGACTTCGGCGGCCAGTTCGTCTTCGTCCTGCGCAAGCCGGCGGATGTGCTCCTCGCCGCCGGGCGCCAGCGCTTCAAGTTCGTCACCGCCGAGCAGCATTGGCTCGAGGTGCCGGCCACGGCGCCCAACGCCCTGCGCGACGATCTGGGCAACCTCAACTACACGCTCGATCCCGACCGCACCGGCCAGCACCGGTTCTTCTTCGAGACGGCCGCGCCGCTGGAGCTGTCGGAGAACCACGTGGTGCTCTGGAGCGATCCCGCCGGCGAGCAGAAGGTGCCGCTGCGGCCCGACGGGTTCTTCTTCAAGATCCGCTCCGATGTGCGCCTCGGTGCCCACATCGACGGCGATGAGACAGTCTTCCGTCTCTTCGCCCCGCGCGCCCGCCGCGTGCGCTTGCGGCTGCTGGAGAAGCTTGACCGGCCGGAGGACACCACCTTCTTCCCCCTCGAGCGCGGCGCCGACGGCGTGTGGTCCCTGCGGCTCGACCGCGAACTCGATGGCTGGTTCTACTGGTTCCTCGTCGAGGGTCCGGCCAACTCCTTCGGGCACTTCGACCGGCAATTTCCGATCCTCGATCCCTACGCGCGGGCCGCGGTTGGCCGGCTCGGCCCTGGTATCGTGCTACCGGATGCTGCGTTCCCGCGGCCGGAGCCGTTCCGCACGCCGCAGTGGCAGGATCTCGTCATCGCCGAGGCGCACGTGCGCGACCTCGTGGCGCAGGCGCCGCTCGCGCTCGGCCCAAAGGAGCGGCTCGGTTTCGCCGGTCTGGCGAAGTGGGTCGAGCACCCGGATTTCTACCTGAAGCGCCTCGGCGTGAACGCCGTCGAGCTGCTGCCCGTGCAGGAGTTCGACAACCGCACCACCGAGGAATACCACTGGGGCTACATGCCGGTGAACTGGTTCGCGCCGGCGAGCGCCTACGCCAGCGATCCGGCGCGGGCCTCCCAGGTGGCGGAGTTCCGCGAGCTCGTCGCCGCTTTCCACCGGCAGGGCATGGCCGTGATCCTCGACGTCGTCTACAACCACCAGGGCGAGCCCTCGCACCTGATGTTCGTCGACAAGCACTACTATTTCGACGACGGCGGCGACGGCTCGCTCACCAACTGGAGCGGGTGCGGCAACGACTACCGCGCCTCCTCCGAGATGGCGCTGCGCCTGATCATCGACAGCTGTACCCACTTTCTTCGCGCGTACGGTGTCGACGGCTTCCGTTTCGACCTCGCCGAGCTGATCGGGCTCGAGCCGCTCAAGCGCATCGAGGCCGCGCTCAAGAAGGCGAAGCCCGATGTGATCCTCATCGCCGAGCCGTGGAGTTTCCGCGGCCATCTCGCCGGCGCGCTTTCCGACACGGGCTGGACGTCGTGGAACGACGGATATCGCAAGTTCCTCCCGTCCTATGTCCGCGGCGAGGGTTCGCGCGAGGGCTTCGAGTACTTCCTCAAGGGCTCGCCGTGGTACTTTGCCAAATGGCCGGCCCAGACCGTCAACTACACCGAGTCGCACGACGACCGCACGTGGCTCGATGTGATCACCGAGAACGGCGACGGCAACGGCCACACGCCCACCGCCAACGACCGGCGGCGCACGCACCTCATGTGCGCGGTGCTGATGAGCTCGGTCGGCATCCCGATGTTCGCGGCGGGGCAGGATTTTCTCCGGTCCAAGCACGGTGTGACCAACACCTACCTGCGCGGCGACCTCAACGCGCTGGAGTACCGCCGGATTTTCCGCTTCCCGACCTCGCACCGCTATTTCGCCGACTGGATCCGTTTCCGGCAGTCGGACCGCGGGCGGTTGCTGCGCCAATACAGCCGGCCCAGCGAGGGCTTTTTCCTGTTCCGCTTCGCGCCTGAGGGCACGGCGGCGGCGGTGGTCTACAACGCCGACCAGTCGCAGGGCCGCACGCGTCTCATGGTCGCCTTCAATCCGCATGGCCACGAGGTGACGATTCCCTTGCCGGACCTCCCGCGCGCCGCGTGGCGCCAGATCGCCGACCACGAGCATTTCTTTGGACGCCACGACGTGGACCTGGCCCTCCCGCTCGACGGCGAGCTCTACCTGCCGCCCTTCGGCTGCGCCCTCTGGCTCGCGGAGTAGGGCGGTCCGGGATCGGGCTGTGCCTCTCCTCCGCAGCGTTTTCCCCGATGAACACCGTCCGTCTTCTCGCCTTTGCGTTGCTCCTGCTCGGCGCCTGCGCGGCCCGGGCGCAGAACCAGTTCGAGATCCTCGTCTTCGCCCAGCCGGAGCAATGGCACAAGGACACCGTGCCCGTGGCGCATGCGTCGTTCGAGACGCTCGCGAAGCATCACCAGTTCGGCCTGACGTGGAGCGAGGACCCGGCGAGCTTCGGCGACGCCAACCGCGCGCGTTTCGCGGCGATCGTGTTTATCAACT
>JAHFTC010000106.1 GCA_023269585.1 Opitutaceae bacterium | reverse complement strand
TCTTGCGAGCCTGCGCGAGGATCTCGGGCATCAGGTCCTTGTTGTGGACGAGCGCGTCCTCGATGGTCTTGCGGAAGACTTCGAGGGCGTTCTGGTTCTGCACGGGGCCGCGGCCGGGCTCGACGACGTAGAAGGTGTCGATGGCGATGTGGTCGGAGCGGGAGATGACCTTGGCGCTGAGAATGTTCAGGCCGGCGACGCTGAACGCGCCGGCGAGGCGGTAGAAGAGGCCGGCGCGGTCCCAGGTGACGATGTTGGCGACGGTGAACGAGCGGTTCAGGTCGTCCTTCCATTCGAGGATGGGGCGCAGGCTGCCGACGGAGTCGGCGGCGGAGATCGTCGAGAGGAGGCGGTTGACCATGCCGATGTGCAGCACGATCTCGTCGGGCGCGGTCTGGACGAAATAGCGTTCGGGCAGCAGGTTGAAATGCGCGGTGATTTCGTCGGCGCTGACACCGGGGACTTTCTGGGCGATGAGATCGCGGTGGAGCATGGCTTTACGGTCGGCGTTGCGTTGATCGGCGGCGGCGTGACCGAGAGTGAGGCGCTCGGCCGTGCGGTGGTAGAGGGTGGAGTGGAGAGTGTTCTTGTAGCTGTTCCAGAGTTCCGTGGAGGTGCCGCGTGCGTCGCAGAAGGTGTGGACGTAGAGGTAGCGGAGCTTCTCCAAGTCGCCCATCATCTCGGCGAAGTGCGCGATGGTCGCGGGATCATCGAGATCATGCTTCTGCCAGAATCGTGCCATCGACAGGTGGTGGCGAATGACGAAGGCGACAATTTCGGCGTTTTTCGAGTCGACCCCGAAACGTTCGAGAATGGGGCGGGAGAGGTGCACGCCGGACTCGGCGTGGCCCTGGATGCCGGTGCCCTTGCCGATATCGTGCAGGAGCAGAATGAGATAAAGGAGGGTGTGATCCTCGCACAAGTGGAGGATCTCCCGGTACTTGCGCTCCATGTCGCCCTCGGCCGCGTAGATGGCGTCGAGCTCCTTGATCGTGTTGAGCGTGTGGATGTCCGCGGTGTAGCGGTGGTAAAACTCGTGCTGCACGAGGCAGTTGAGTTGCTCAAATTCGGGCACGAAGCGGCCGAGGATGCCGAGCTCGTGCATCAACGCCAGGGTGGGGTGCACGCGGCCGGCCTCTTGGAGGATCGCCTTGAAACTCTCGATGGCGCCCGGCGCCTGGATGACAGTCTGGTTACAGAGCGCCGCGGAGGCGCGGATGAGCGACTGGAGGTCGAGGTCGGGCGTGCACTCGAGCTGCTGGCAGTGGCGGAAGACGCGCACGAGGCGCTCGGGATCCTCGGTGAAGACGGCGTTGCGCTCGGCGGAGAGGCGGTTGCCGCGGAGGATGAAGCCGTCGATCGACTTCGGGCGCTCGGTGCGGCGGGAGCGGATGAGTGCGCGCAGCGAGAAGCGGCTCGGGGCGGGCTCGGCGAGCGAGAGCGCGAGGCGGTCCTCGACGACCTTGGAGATGCGATAGACGGCCTGCGCGTGGCGGTAGTACTCCTGCATGAACGCCTCGATGCGTTCGACGATGTCCTCGGCGGTGTAGCCGAGCCCGAGGGCGACGCGCGGCTGGTTGTCGAGGTTGAGGAGGTCGTTGGGGTGGTTCGTCACGTAGTGGAGTTCGTGACGCACACGCAGCAGGAAATCGTAGCCGCGCTGGAAGTCGCGCAGCTCCTCCTCGCGCAGGTAGTTCTGCTCCTTGAGCTCCTCGATGCGTTGGAGACCGAGCTTCACGCGGGCCATCCAGAGGGTGTTCTGGAAGTCGCGCAGGCCGCCGACACCGTTCTTGATGTTGGGCTCCTGGAGGAAGACGGTGCCGCCGTTCTTCGAGCGGCGTTCCTCCTGGTCCTTGAGTCGCGCAGCGAGGTAACCCTGCGGGTCGTCCTTGAGGTAGTACGCGCGGTAGGCGGCCTGGAAATTCTCGAAGACCTGCGGCGAGCCCGCGAGCAGGCGCGACTCGAGCAGGGCGGTCTTGGTCTGCATGTCGCGGCGGGCCTCGGCGAAGACCTCGTCGATGGTGCGCGAGGAATGGCCGACCTTCAGACTGCAGTCCCAGAGGATGTAGAGCAGTTCCTGGGTGAGAAACTCCTGGAAGGGCTTGAGCACCTCGGTCTTCACGCCAGACGGGTAGAGGAACATCAGGTCGATGTCGCTCTTCGGGCAGAGTTCGCCGCGGCCGTAGCCGCCGAGGGCGATGAGACTGACGGGCACCGGCAGCTCGCCGGTGTGGGCGCGGCGCCACTGGGCGGCGGCGTAGTCGAAGAGGTGCTCGATGAGCGCGTCGATCTCCGTCGCGCGGGATTGGGCCACGGTCAGCCCACCCTCGCCGCCGCGGTGTCGCCGGAGGATTTCCTCGTCGGACTGCTTCAGGTACGCCTTGCACGCGGCGAGCCGCTGGGCGACCGGCATGTCGGCCGCGAACACGAGACGTTTACGGGCGTCTTTGAGGATTCCTCGGATCATCGCAGTGGTAGTCGCGCGATAACGGGGTATCGCTCGCGGACCGCCAATCAAATAACGGCGGCGGCCACGCTACGCTGTGGGCTGGGTCCGCTGCGGGCGGCGCCGGACGGTGGGGCGGATGGAAAGCCCGGCCCACCGTCGGCAGTGTCGACGCCAGGCGCGCGTCGCCCGCGGGTCACTCCTCCAACGTCGAGATGTCGCCCTCCGGCAGACCCTGTGCCCGGGCTTTGAGGACGCGGCGCATGATCTTTCCGCTGCGGGTCTTCGGCAGCTGCGTGACGAAGGTGAGCTTCTCGGGCTTGGCGATCGGGCCGAGTTCGTGGGCCACGTGTTTGATCACCGCGTCGTGCAGCTCCTCGGAGGGCGTCTGGCCGGAGCGGAGGATGATGTAGGCGTGGATCGCCTGGCCCTTCACTTCGTGGGCGATGCCGATCACGGCCGCCTCGGCCACCGCCGGGTGGCTGACGAGCGCGCTCTCGACCTCGGCGGTGCCGAGGCGGTAGCCGGAGACCTTGATGACGTCGTCCACGCGGCCGATGATCCAG
Source organism: Opitutaceae bacterium (assembly GCA_023269585.1). Classification (GTDB taxonomy): domain Bacteria; phylum Verrucomicrobiota; class Verrucomicrobiia; order Opitutales; family Opitutaceae; genus CAJCBL01. The sequence continues at coordinate 11,459 of JAHFTC010000106.1, read as the reverse complement.
AGGTGGCCGTTCTCGTCGCGGCGGGCGCTGTCGCCGGTGAAGTAGAGGCCCGGATACTTGCTCCAGTACTGTTGCACGTAGCGGTCGGGGTCGCCGTAGATCGTGCGGAGCATGGCGGGCCACGGGCGCTTGATCACGAGATAGCCCTCCTCGCCGGTGGCGACGGGCGTGCCGTGCTCGTCGAGGATGTCGACCTCCACGCCCGGGAAGGGCAGGGTGGCGCTGCCGGGATCGAGGTCCATCACGGGCAGCGGGGTGATCATGAACATGCCGGTCTCGGTCTGCCACCAGGTGTCCATGATGGGGCAACGCTCCTTGCCGATCACGCGGTGGTACCAGCGCCAGGCCTCGGGGTTGATCGGCTCGCCGACGGAGCCCAGCAGCCGGAGGCCGGAGAGGTCGTGGCGGTTCGGCCACGCCTCGCCGAAGCGCATGAGCCCGCGGATGGCGGTGGGCGCGGTGTAGAAGACGTTGATTCCGTACTTCTCGATCATGCTCCACCAACGATTCGGATACGGGTAGGTGGGCGCGCCCTCGTACATGAAACTCGTCGCGCCGAGGAGCAGCGGGCCGTACACGAGGTAGGAGTGGCCGGTGATCCAGCCCGGGTCGGCGGTGCACCACCAGCGGTCCTCCTCCTTCAGGTCGAAGACCCACTTGAGCGTGGTGGCCGTGCCGACCATGTAGCCGCCGTGGGTGTGCAGGATGGCCTTCGGCTTCCCGGTCGTGCCGGAGGTGTAGAGCAGGAAGAGCGGATCCTCGGCGTCCATCTGCTCGGTCTCGCAACGGTTGCCGCCGGACTGGCCGCGCGCGATCGGCAGTTGCATGAGCTCGTGCAACCAGTAGTCGCGCCCGGCCTCCATCTGCACCTCCTGGCCGGTGCGCTTCACCACGATGACGTGCTCGATCGTGGGCGAGCGCTTCAGCGCCTCGTCGACCATCTTCTTCAGCTCGACGATCTTGCCGTTCATCCAGCCGCCGTCGCAGGTGATGACGACGTTGGACTGGCTGTCCTCGATGCGGCCGTGCAGCGCCTCGGCGGAGAAGCCGCCGAAGACGACCGAGTGCACCGCGCCGATCTTGGCGCAGGCGAGCATCGCGATGGGCAGCTCGGGAATGCGTCCCATATAGATGGTGACGCGGTCGCCCTTCTTGACGCCCATGCTGCGCAGGATGTTGGCGAACATGCAGACCTCGCGGTTGAGCGCGTGGTAGCTGAAGGTGCGCACGTCGCCCTTCTCGCCCTCCCAGATCAGCGCGAGCTTGTTGCGGCGCGCGGTGCGGACGTGGCGGTCGAGGCAGTTGTGCACGATGTTGGTGCGCGCGCCGACGAACCACTTGAAGAAGGGTGCCTTCGAGGCGTCGAGCACGCGGTCCCATGGCTGGCTCCACTCGAACTCGCGGGCGCGTTCGGCCCAGAAGCCTTCGAGGTCGTTGGCGGCGTGGCGGCGGAGTTCGTCGAGGTTCTGGACGTTGGCGGCGGCAACGACAGAGGGGGAGGGGTGGACGAGTTCACGTTTCTCGGCGGGCATGGGTGGATCCTTTGGGGCAGAACGTTTCGGGCGGACGTGTTGGTCGGCGCGCCGCGGGATGCGCGGCGCGGTGGGTAGTGAAGCGGAGGTTGGCCGGCGGAGACGGTTCCGCGAGCGCTTGTGCGCCCGCCGGCGCAGGTATGAGCGCGGCTGGCGCCGCGGTTCGGTGGGCGTAAGCGGTTGTTGTGTGCCTTTGCACGGCGCGGGCTCGAGAGGCGGATGCCGGAATCCGGCGTTGCCTCGCCGGCGACGGGTAACTTTCCTCGCCGTTTCCCATTTTCCCATGAGCGAGATCCCGAAGAGCTACGAACCGCGCGACGTTGAAAAGAAGTGGTATGCCGCCTGGCAGTCCGCCGGCTGCTTCCGCGGCCAGCCCGTCGCCGGGCGTGAAAACTACACCATCGTCATCCCGCCGCCCAACGTCACCGGCATCCTGCACATGGGCCACGTCCTCAACAATTCGTTGCAGGACGCGATCATCCGCCGCGCGCGCCTCGAGGGGAAGACCGCCTGCTGGATCCCCGGCACCGACCACGCCGGCATCGCCACGCAGACGATGGTCGAGAAACACCTCCGCAAGACCGAGAAGAAGACGCGCCGCGACCTCGGCCGCGAGGAGTTTCTCAAGCGCGTGTGGGCCTGGCGCGAGCAGTCGGGCAACACCATCCTCAAGCAGCTCCGCGAGCTCGGCAGCTCCTGCGACTGGGAACGCACGCACTTCACGATGGACCCGGGCTACAGCCGCGCGGTCCTCACGGCGTTTGTGAAGCTCTTCGAGAGCGGCCGCATCTACCGCGGCAAGCGCATGGTCAACTGGTGCCCGGTCAGCCTCACCGCGCTCTCCGACGAAGAGGTGATCATGAAGCCGCAGAAGGGCTTCATCTACAAACTGCGCTACGAGCTCGTCGACCAGCCCGGCCAGTTCCTCACCGTCGAGACGACCCGCCCGGAAACGATTCCCGCCGACGTCGCCGTGGCCGTCCATCCCGACGACGAGCGCTACAAGCATCTCATCGGCAAAACCGTCTGGCGCCCGCTGGGCAAACGCGAGCCGCTCCCGATCGTCGCCGACAGCGCGGTGGATCCGGCGTTCGCCGCCGGCGTGCTCAAGGTCACGCCCGCCCACGACAAGACCGACTTCGAGATCGGCCAGCGCCACAAGCTGCCCGTCATCGACGTGCTCAACCCCGACGGCGTGCTCAACGAGCTCGCCGGCCCCGAGCTCGCCGGCCTGGAGCGTTTCGCCGGCCGCAAGAAGGCGTCGCAGATGCTCTTGGACGCCGGGCTGCTCATCGAGGAGAAGGCCTACGAGAACAACGTCGGCTTCTCCGAGCGCGCCGACGTTCCGATCGAGCCGCGCCTCACCCAGCAGTGGTGGCTGCGCTACCCGCGCGTGGAGGAGGCCAAGCAGGTCGTGCGCGACGGCCTGATCAAGTTCTACCCGGAGCGCTGGACGAAGGTTTACCTCAACTGGCTCGATGGCATCCAGGACTGGTGCATCAGCCGCCAGCTCTGGTGGGGCCACCGCATTCCGGTCTGGTATCGGAAGGGCATCGACAAGGAGAAGCTCACCGAGGCCGATCTCAAGGATCCGACGAAGGTCCACGTTTCCCTCGACGGCCCGGCCGACCCGCAGAACTGGGACCAGGAGGAGGACGTCCTGGATACCTGGGCCTCCTCGTGGCTCTGGCCCATCGGCACGCTCGGCTGGCCGAATGCCGAGGCGCAGCAGAAGCTCGGCTTCGACGCGCTCTATCCGACCACCACGCTGGCCACCGGCGCCGACATCATCTTCTTCTGGGTCGCGCGCATGATCATGGCCGGCCTCGAGTTCGCCCGCCCCGGCGCGCCGGTCGAGCAGCGCATCCCGTTCAAGAACGTCTACTTCAACGGCATCGTCCGCGACAAACAGGGTCGCAAGATGTCGAAGACGCTCGGCAATTCGCCCGACCCGCTCGAGCTCATCGCGAAGTACGGCGCCGACGGCCTGCGCTTCGGCCTGCTCCAGATCGCGCCGCTCGGCCAGGATGTGAAATTCGACGAGGAGCGCGTCGAGGGCGGCCGCAACTTCTGCAACAAGCTCTGGAACGCCTCGCGCTTCCGCCAGATGAGCGGCGAGATGGCTGACAACAGCTCGCTCGACGCCATCCTTGGCCGGCTGACGCCGGGCCTCTTCGACGAGGACGACCACGCGATCCTCGCCGCGCTCACCGACACGATGCGCACGCTCGAGGAGTCGTTTGTCGGCTTCGAATTCGCCGCCGCCACGCAGAAACTCTACAGCTTCTTCTGGGGCGACTTCTGCGACTGGTACGTCGAGGTCTCGAAGGCCAAGCTTCAGGACCCGGAGCGCAAGGCCAACTGTCTCGCGATCCAAGATCTGGTGATCCGCGAGTTCCTGCTCCTCTTCGAGCCGTTCGCGCCGCACATCACCGAGGAACTCTGGCACCTGCTCGGCTACGCCGGCGTCGCGCAGGCCTCGGTGCCTGCGATGTCCGGATCTTCCGCTGGAGAAGCGACGCTTGCCGCCGCCCGCTCTGCCTCCGGCTCCGCCGAGGCCTTCATCCAGGACACCCGCCTCGACACCGCCACCGGCCTCACCGCCGCACTCGCGGCGAAGGGCGTGGTCATCGACGCCGCCGCCGCCGCTGCCGTCGAGCAGCTCAAGAAGGTTGTGCAGCTCGCCCGCACGTTGAAGGCCGACAAGGCCGCCGCGCAGCGCCGCGACGTGAAGCTGGTCTTCGTCACCACCGACGCCTCGTGGTCCGTGCTTGAGCGCGCGTCCGCGAAGATCGTCCGCATGGTCGGCGCCGCCGAACTCACGCGCACGACGACCGAGCCCGCGATGTCGGCCACGGTCACGCCGCTCGGCACGTTGTATCTCGATCTCGGCGCCAGCGTCGACGCCGGCGCCGAGAAGGCCAAGATGGCGAAGGAGCTGGAGAAGCTGAACCAGCTCATCGCCGGCACCGAAGCCCGGTTGGCGAACACCGCGTTCACCAGCAAGGCCCCGCCGGCGGTCCTCGACGGCGCGAAGAAGCAGCTCGCCGACCTCCAGGCCAAGCGCGCCGAGATCGAGCGCCTGCTCAAGGCGCTGGGCTGAGCTGCGATTCTGGCCGGGGTCATCGGCCTGGTCCGTACTGTCTCACGTTTCTCCACCAAGGCGCGCCACCCCGGTCGCGCCTTTTCTTGATCGGGACTTTGACCTCCTCCATCGCCCGCCGCCCGTTGCTCCGCTCTCCGAGGCCACTCCTGCGGAGCCCAAAAAGACGCAGAAGTCTGTCGCGGTCGGACAGAATTTTGCGTCTTTTCGTTGGTTCCGAAATCCCCGTGCGGGCACGCCCCCGGGGCTGGGATGGGCGCAGGACGCAAAACGTTGTCGCGGTCGGACGCGAGAATGCGTCTTTCGTGGTCTCGACCATTCGAGACGGAAGTTGCTGGACTCGAAACGCTTGTGCGGCAATGACGCAGTATCGTGTCGCGGTCGGACGGATTTTTGCGTCATTCACTCCCCCCTTGCGGTTGCACGATGCAGGGGGCTCAGACGTGTCATTGCGGGATGGCCCCGCGAGGCCCGACGGGTGCGAGATCCGTTCTACCAGACCAAGGACCGGAAAGCGGCGTGGGCTTCCTGCCGCGCGGCCCAAACCTCATGGCCTCGATACCCGGGAGGTAGCAACGGTTGAGGTAGGAACGGATCCCGCCGCGCGAGGTGGGTCCAGGCGCGATGTTCGGTCTCCAGCCACGAGAACCACGCGGTGAGGGTTTGGACACGGTTTGGGCGCAACTGCAGGATTTTCAGGTATTGCTCATGCCCCTTCTCGAGGGCGGCGAAGTCCCATGCGGCGGCAGCCATCGACTCGTTGCTCTCGCCGCCGGCGGGATGCGCCTCCAGCAGCGTGAGCGATTCAGGAACGAGTTGTTTCTCGCTTAGGAGCGCGCGGAATTCGTCGGTAGGGTCGGGGCTGATCCAGACGCTGTTCTGCAGCCAGCCGAAACGGAGTTCGTGCAGTTTGCGGCGGAGTTGTGCTCGGGTCTTCGCCTCGGTCTCCGGAATGTCGAAGGCCACGATCCGCCACACGCCGTCCCAGGGGCGGGCCCACAAGTTCTCCGGATCGACCTCGGCCCGGCAGGCGCTGCGGCCTTTGTCGGTGAGTCGGACGATTCGCGCGTCGAGCGGTCCGCGGCCGTGGACCTCGATGTGCCCGCTGGCCTCGAGGCGCCGGTACGCTTCGGCGCGGCGCCCTGTGGTGGAAAATTTGCGGCCGAGGGTGTGCGCGAGCGCGCCCGTCACCTCGCCGCCCACGGCGCCCAACGCCAGCAAGAATCGGATCGATCCCGCCATGGGCGAACTTGTGGCAGTATTCGATAAGTCGGGCAAGGACGCAAAAGTCTGTCGCGGTCGGACGAGGATTTGCGTCTTTTATGGGGCCCGGACGATGGGCGCGAGCGAAGTGTATGTTGGCAATGGCCTCGGGCATGTGGGAAACGCGCGACGGCGGTGCAGGGAGCCGGTGCGCGCCGGCTTCGCGAGGAAGCGGAGGCGCGTACCCGGGGGGCCGAAGCGCAGCGCACGGAGGTGGGGCGGCTCAGGGACGATGCGCGTGAGCGATCTGGCCGGTTGCCGCGATCCACTGACGCGTAGATGCGGTCGAGGGTGGCAGCGGGCCGCTGCAGCCGGGCGTTGAGCGGGAGCGGGGCGCCAGGGAGCTGTGAGGCGGGTCGGAACAGTCTCGACTTTTACCGTTGTCCGGCGGGGGACGGGGACGAGTGTGGGACGCACGATGCCTACACTGACGCGGCTGTTTCTGATTCTGGCGGTCGGGATGTTCTTGTCGGGCGCGGCGCACGCCGAGCGGGTGTTCATTTTGCACGAGGCCGGTACACCGCAGGAGGACTATGCCGCACGGCGCCTCAGTGCGGCGCTGACCTCCGCAGGGCACACCGTCCTGCCCGAGCGTGCCGGCTGCGACCGGGTGGTTCGACTCGTGGTCGATGCGAAGCAGCAGACGCCGGAGGCCTTCGCCATCGTGCCGACCGGGCAGGACATCACGATCACCGGCGGCGACCGGCGCGGGTTGATCTACGGTAGTCTCACCCTCGTGGAGATGTTGGGCAACGGCGCCGAGCTCGCCCACATCCCGGCGACGGCGGAGAAGCCGCGCCTAGCGTTTCGCGGCCTCAAGTTCAACCTGCCGTGGGAGACCTATCGGCCCAGTTCCGCACTCGACCAGCACGATGCCACGGTGCGCGACCTGAAGTTCTGGGAGGCGTTCCTGGATATGATGGTCGAGAACCGGTTCAACGTCATCAGTCTCTGGAACCTCAATCCGTACACCTACATGGTGCGGCCGCGAAATTTCCCCGAGGCGAGTCCGTGGACGGAGGCGGAGCAGGCGGAGTGGCGGCAACTTTTCTCGGGAATCTTTCGCTTGGCCAAGGAGCGCGGTCTGGACACCTATCTCGTGCCCTGGAACATCTTCGTGAGCCGGCAGTTCGCCGAGGCGCACGGCGTGGCGCGCGAGAATTTCTACCCGCATTACTATGTCGACGGCGACACCTCCGAACTCGTGCGCCGCTACGTCCGCGAGAGCGTAACGCAGGTGCTCGAGGAGTATCCGGATCTCGACGGCTTCGGCATCTCCCACGGCGAGGGCATGGGCGGAATGACGCCGCTCGAGCGCCAAGAGTGGGTCGACGACGTGCTGCTCGCCGGCATGCTCAACGCCGACCGCCGTTCGAAGCTCATCCACCGGGTGCCGTTCTCCTCGGGCAAGACCTCCGGCCCCGGCGCGAGCACGGAGGTGGAGAGCATGACCCGCGCGGCGATGGAGCGGCTCGGCAACCGGTTCGACGGCCCCATCTGGGTGGAGATGAAGTTCAACTGGTCGCATGCCCACTCGACGCCGAAGCTCGTGAAGGTGCACGGCGGCAAGCTCGGCGACACCTACTTCTCGCCACCGCCGACCAACTACAAGGTGGTCTGGATGGCGCGCAACGAGGACTTCTTCGCGCTGCGTTGGGGCGTGCCGGACTTCATCCGCGAGCACATCGCGCTCAACGGCGCGGCCGACCACGTGGGCGGCTATTTCGTCGGCTCGGAGTGCTACATCCCCGCGCTCGACTACTTCACGGCGCTGGATGCGTCGGTCGACTGGAAATGGGCGTTCCAGCGCCAGTGGCTCTTCTACAAGCTCTGGGGGCGGCTGCTCTACGACCCGGCGACGCCGGACGCCGTGTTCCAGGGCGAGTTCAAGCGCCGCTACGGCGCGAAGGGCGACCATCTCCTGCAGGCCTACGCGCTCGCCTCGGCGACGCAGCTGCGGCTCAACTCGCTCTACGACACACGCTGGGACTTCACGCTCTACGGCGAGGGCTTCCTCGCTTTGCAGGGCGAGACCACGAAGTACATTTCCGTGGATGCGCTCATTAGCCAGCCCACGCTCGATCCGGACTACGTTTCGGTGGCGGACTGGGTGGAGGCGGTGCAACACGGCGAGCCCTTCGCGCCACACCGGGTGACCCCGCCGGAACTGGCCGACCTTCTGGAACGCGACAACCGCGAGGCGCTCCGACTGGTCGAGAGCGTCGACGTGGGCACCAACGCCTCGCTCCGCTACGAGGTGGCCGACGTGCAGACGTGGGCGAACCTCGGGCTGCATCTCGCGGCGAAGGTGCGCGGGGCGGTGGCGTTGGAGACATTCCGGAGGACCGGCGACGTCGAACAAAAGCGGGCCGCGATCGAGCATCTCCGGCGCGCGCTCGCCGCGTGGGACGAGGTGGTGCGGATCACGCGTCCGCTTTACCGCGACATGCGGCTGACGCACTACAACCACAACTTCTTCGTGCCGAACAACGACAACCTCTTTCACTGGGCGCGTATCCGCGCTGAGGTGGCGGAGGATGTCGCCATCGCCGAGCGCGCGACGAAGGCCGATTAGCGCGCCCGCCAGCGTTGGTCAGCCGGCGGTCGGGTTTTTCGGCGGAGGTGGCGTGCCGTCTTCCCGCTCGGGGAAGCGGGTCTCGAGGCAGTCCGGACAGATGCCGTGGCTGAAGCGGGCGCCGGCGTGTTTGGCGAGGTAGAGATCGATCTGCGACCAGTAGTTGTCGTCGTCCCGGACTTTCTTGCAGTACATGCAGAGGGGCAGGATCTCCTGGAGTTCGCGCACCTCGGCGAGGGCCTGCTTCAGGCGTCGGACGCTGTCCTCGAGTTCGTGGGAGATGCGCTTGCGCTCCGTGATGTCGGTGAAGGTGCGCACACAGCCGCCTCCGGGCAGGGGGCTGTGCGTGAGCAGGCACCAGCGGGGTTCGCCGTGGATCAGTTGGGGAAACTCGAACTCGAAGGGCGTCGGTAGTTCGAGTTCGCGGATGGCGCGGTCGAGCATCTTCTGATCCTGCCCTGTGACGGAGGCCCAAGTACGGAGTACGTCGCGATAGTCGCCCCCGGTTCGGATGGTCCCAGCCGGCAGACGGAAGAGGTCCTCGAAGCGTCGGTTGAAGGCGATGAGCCGAAAGTCCGGCCCGACGACCACGAGGCCCTGGACGAGATGGTCGAGCACGATGTTCAGCACCGCAGTCGGCTGTCCGGTCGGCAGCGGGTTGGTGGGATTCGTCGGGGGAGCCATGAGGGTGTGGGGCCGCTGGGGTGCGGAGGGCCGGCGCGTATGGGGTGGGAGGATTCACGCCAACGGGGTTGGGCGGTCAAGGCCCGACTGGGATGAACGGACGCTCCCGAATCCAGCGGTGGCGACCGGCCGGGCGTGCGCGCCCCCGTGGGGGCTCATTGACGGTAGCTGCGGTGTCGGCGTTAAGGATCCTCTCGGTTGGCCGATAATGGGAGGCGTATCTCCATCTCTTCTATGAAAAACCGCGGCCCGCTCCTCGTTGTCAAAACCAAGCTCCAAAGCCCGCTGATCTGGCTGGTCTTCATGGCCATGGCGCTGCCCACCATCATTTTGGGGGGTGGTTCACTCCTCCTGCTTCGGGATTCTGCGGATATTGGGATGGCGGGCGTGCAGGTGGAGGTCCGGGTGGTTGTGCTGGTTTCGATGATCGTGCTGTTCCCCGTGTCTGCGGCGCTGCTGTTCGGTTGGGCGTTCTACCTGACCAATCGGATTGTGGGACCGGTTGAGCGCATGATTCGGGAGATCGACGCGCGGATTCTCGGCACCGGGTCTGGGCCGATCGTCCTGAGACCGAAGGATCTGCTGGTGCCGCTCGCGGAGCGAATCAACGGGCTCATCGAAGAACTGGAGAAGCGCAAACGCTCCCAAAGCTGATGGGGCGCAGAAGGGAAGAGACGAGGGGGTGCGACCGAGACGCCACAGAGGCGGGGCGGCTCGGTCCGTAAGCGCCTATCGACGGGCGCGAATCGCCCCGACCTGCTCCGCGGTTACCGGAGCCCCTCCGTTCCCGTAGGCGGAGCGCAGGTAGGAGACGAGGTCTGCGACCTGCTGGTCGTCGAGCGAGGCGAAGCGCGGCATCATGTTGGCGTACTTCGGGCGATTCTTCGGGAGCACGGCGGCGGGGCCGCGCAGGATGACGTCCACGAGGACTCGTGGGTCGCCGTTGACGACGGCATTGGCGGTGAGGCCGGGATTCAGGCGGCCGGTGCCGGAGCCATCGGGCATGTGGCAGGTGGCGCAGAGCTGGTCGTAGAGGGCGCGGCCGGGATGGTTGGCGAGAACGGGTGCGGACACGGGCGCCGGGGCGGCGGGAGCCGGGGGCGGAGCGATGGCGGCCGCCGCCGGAGGCGGGGCTGGGCGCTCGCCGGTGTAGATGATGCGCCAGATGCGGCCGCGGCCGGTCTCGGAGATGAAGAGCGAGCCATCGGGCGCGACCGCGACGCCGCCCATGCGGAAACGGCGCGGGCCGGCGTTGGCGGCGAAGACCTCGTAGGTGCCGAGCGGCGTGCCGCGCTCGTCGAACGGGGCGAAGGCGATGTTGTATCCGTCCTGTGGGAGCGGCGCGCGGTTCCACGAGCCGTGGAAGGCCACGAAGGCGCCGCCGCGGTACTTCGCGGGAAATTGCGCGCCGGCGTAGAACGTCATCTGCAGCGGCGCCCAGTGGGCGGGGAACGAGACGAGCGGTGCGGCGTAGCGGTCGGGCTCGGCGCGGCGGCGGTTGTCGCCGCCAAACTCGGGGGCGACCATGCGCGCCTGCTTGATCGGGTCCCAGTAGGTGTAGGGCCAGCCGAGGTTGGCGCCTTCAGGGAGGCGGTGCAGCTCCTCGGCCACGCGCTCGGCGTTGTCGAGCGCGTCGTAGAAATCCGGAGCCACGACGCTGAGGTTGTCGCGGCCCATCATGACCATGAAGAACTCACGGGCGGCGGGCTGCCACGCGATCGCGAGGCAGTGGCGCTGGCCGGTGGCGAAATGGAATCCATCGGCCTGGGTCTGGTCGGCGCGGTCGGCGGCGAAACGCCAGAAGCCGCCGTGGCGTTTCAAATGCTCGGCGGCATCCATGCCCTTGGCGCCGAGTTGGCGGTCGGGCTCGCTGTAGACGTTGTAGGGCGAGCCGACCTCAACCAGGAGGCGCCCCTGGTCGTCGAAGGCGAAGGCCTTGGCGGCGTGCGAGCGCTGTTCGGGCAGGTCGCGCACGATGCGCTCCGGTGCGCCGGTGGGGACCAGTTCGCCACTGCGGTACGGATACCGGAAGACCGCGGTGTTGGTGGAGTGGTAGAGCCAGTCGCCGTGGAAGGCGATGCCGGTGCCGCCGCCGGAACCGAATTCCTGGCGGGTCTCGAACCGGCCGTCGCCATCGGCGTCGTGCAGGGCGATGATGCCGCCTTGGACGGTCTTGGCGTAGAGGTCGCCGTTGGGCGCGGCGGCGAGGAAACGCAGTTGGTTGCGACCGGAGACGAGATCGTCAGCAACGATCAGGGCGCTGAAGCCGGGTGGGAGGGTGAGCCCGCCGTTGTCGGGATCG
>JAHFTC010000206.1 GCA_023269585.1 Opitutaceae bacterium | reverse complement strand
GAGGCGCGCGCCGCGCTGCGTCGCTGGCCATGGAACGCCCGCCGCCGCACCTTCTGCACCTTACACGTAGCGAAGCACCAGAGCGCCGCGAAGACCGCGCTCATCATGCGCCACCGCGGTTCCGCCTACACCCTGCACAACTCCTACCGCGGCCTCGGCGTCACGCAGGAACAGGGCGTGAAGTACTTCGAGATCATGCCCGCACCCGTCGCAGTCCCCGTCCGCCCGGTGAAAGCAACCACCGACATCGTGCGCATGATGCAGGAGGCCCGCGCAATCCGCGCCGCCTAACGTCGTCACCTCCGGCCAGGCACGGCACCGAACACATCGAGATCGGCCTTTCGGAAACGGTAGACCGAACCCAGCCGCTGGTGCGCCAGCCTCGCCTTGCCGTCTCGCGCGACGACAACCGCACGACGAATCGTGTCGGGACTGACGCGCAGATACGCCGCAGCCTCGTACACATCCATCTTCGCCGGCCAGCAGTCCTCACGCGGCCAGCGCCGCCACAGCCCCTCCTGCCATGCCGCCGTCGCCTTCAGTTTCGCCACGGCCACGCGCCCTTCGCGGTCCGCCATCCGCTCCGAACACGGATCGCGCCCCTCGTCGTGTGCCCAATCTGTGGCGATTGAAGCGATGCCATCGGGGAGGAGTGATCGTGAGCTCATTGGCGGGTGCACCACCACCACACTGCAATGCCGCGTTCCCATCAACGAGGCGCACCCTCCGGATCCACGGTACCCGGACTACACCAAACGCGGTAGAACTGCCCGGCGATCCATGGCACAGCCAGCCCCTCTGGTCTCCACACCGGACGCGAGCACCGCGAGCGATCGCACCCGGCGCTCCGACTCGGGGACTGTCGTTCTGGCGCTGGTGTTCGTTACGGTCGGAGACGGCTTGGTTGTGCGCTCACGGCCGCCTCTGGCGACTCGTCGTCCGAGCCCGACCACTCGCCAGGATCGCGCCCTCGCAAGCTCGGGACACGACACCGGCGGCCTTGCCGCGCTCCCACCGGCGCCGACTCCTTCCTCCACTGCCACCAGCGCCACCACTCCGCCCCCGGCCTCCGCGCCGGAAGCAGCCGCTCGCCCCGAGTAAACGGGCTCCGCCCGTATCCATTTCACATTATCGCCCAAGACCCTGCCGGTTGGCTCGCACCTGCTCGACCCGCTCATTGAGCCGCTGCCACGCGACGTACCTCCGCACGCGCTGCTGTCGCTTAGCGCGCAGATCCGTTCCCTGGACCTGCGCCATGTCGTGCCGTTACAGGTACTCGCCGGCGAGTTCGCGGCCGGCATCGCCATACGCGAGGCGCCGAAGAATCCTTTCCTTGCGGGAAACGTAAATCGCATGGGACCCGCGATAGCGCGTGTTGCTCACGGAGAACTGTCGGCGAGCCAGCGCCCGCTCCGCGCACGACCTCGTCACCGCCGGGCAATCCCGCGTTCCGCAGCGCCGGCCGCACCTGCGCGTTGAAACGCTCGATCACATCCGAGAACGGGATGACGGCGAGTGTTCCGACACCCTTGAGCTTGTTCTCGACGAAGTGCTCCGCGACCCGGGCGAAGAGCGCATCATCGCCGCTAGTCTCCAGGATCACCCCACGGCTGTCGGCATAGCAAAAGGTTCCAGCCGCATCCCGCTCCCTTCGTCCGCCCGGCCGACAATGCGCACTTGACAACACCACCTTCCCGCGCGAAGTAAGTGATCACTCACTTACTTCGCGCGCCATGATCCGCCACTCCAAGCACCAGCCCGCCGAACGCCGCCGCGCCTCCGCCGTGGAAGCTGTCGTCGCCCTCGCCGCCCGCCAGAACCCCGGCGACATCACCACCGCCGCGATCGCCGAACGCGTGGGCGTCACCCAGGCCGCTCTCTTCAAGCACTTCCCGACCAAGGAGAGCATCCTTGAGGCGGTCATGGAGTGGGTTGCCGAGCAGTTGCTCGCGCGGGTCGCGCAGGCCGCCGAGGCCGCCCCCTCGCCGCTCGCCGCCCTTGAGGCGGTGTTTCTCGCCCACGTCGCTTTCGTCGCCGCCCACCCGGGGGTCCCGCGCATGCTCTTCGGCGAGTTGCAACGCACCGAAACCACCGGCGCCAAACGCCTCGCCCGGACCCTTGTCCGCCGCTACGGCGAACTCCTCCATGGCCTCGTCGAGCGGGGCCGCGCCGCGGGCGAAATCTCGCCTGCCGTCGACACCGACGCGGCCGTCACCCTCTTCGTCGGCTCCGTCCAGGGTCTGGTGATGCAGTCCCTGCTCGCCGGCAGCGTCGCCCTGCTGCGCCGCGAAGCACCGGGCGTCTTCAACGTTTTCCGCCGCGCCCTCCTCCCCTCGCCATGAAAACCCTCCCCTTCCGCCCCCGCACCCTCGCGCTCGGCGCGATCCTTGCCGTGCTCGTGGCGCTGCTCGCCCACGTTTCCCTGCGCTCCGGCCCGCTCGCCCCCGTGGCCGTCACCGTCACACGGGCCGAAACTCGCGCCCTGCAACCAGCGCTCTTTGGTATCGGAACCGTCGAGGCACGCTACACCGGCCGGATCGGCCCCACCGCCCCCGGCCGCCTAGCGCGGCTCGAGGTCCACGTCGGCGAGATCGTCGCGGCCGGCCAAGTGCTCGGCGAGATGGACCCGGTCGACCTCGACGACCGCCTTCGCGCCCAGACCGCCGCCCACCGCCGCGCCGAGGCCGTCGTGCGCGAGGCGACCGCTCGCCTCGAATACGCCCGGGCGCAGGCCCTCCGCTACGACGAACTCTACGCCGACCGCTCGGCCAGCGAGGAGACCCGCACCGCCAAACGCCAAGAACTGGCCATCGCCGAGGCCGCGTCCGCCGCCGCGCGCGAGGAGGTCGACCGCCTCGCCGCCGAACTCGACGCACTCCGCGCCCAACGCGCCAACCTGCGCCTGGTCGCGCCGATGGCCGGCCTCGTCACCCTCCGCGCCGCCGATCCGGGCACCACACTCGTCGCCGGCCAGACGGTGCTCGAACTCGTCGACCCCGCCAGCATTTGGGTCGATGTGCGCTTCGACCAAAGCGGTGCCGCCGGCCTCGCCGCCGACCTACCCGCCCGCATTGTCCTGCGCTCCCTCGGCGGCACGGAGATTCCGGGCCGCGTGTTGCGCGTCGAGCCCCGCGCCGACCCCGTGACCGAGGAACTCCTCGCCAAGATCGTTCTCGAACGCCAACCGGCCGCTCCGCCCCCGCTCGGCGAACTGGCCGAGGTCACCGTGGCCCTGCCGCCCCTGCCCGCCGCCGTATCCGTCCCCAATGCCGCGCTGCAGCGCCAAGGCGAGCGCGTCGGCGTCTGGCGCGTCGTGGCCGGCCGGCCCGAGTTCGTGGCCGTCGCCCTCGGCCGGTCCGATCTCGACGGCCACGTGCAGGTGCTCGCCGGCCTCGCGCCGGGCGAAACCGTCGTGCTCCACCGCGCGAAGGCGTTGCGGGCCAGCAGCCGAATCCGGATCGTCGACCGACTGGTGGAGGCCGCACCATGATCAGCCTCGCCGGTCGCGACGTGTTGCACAGCTGGGGGAAGTTCGTCTTCACCGGCTTCGGGCTCGGCCTGCTCATCGGGGTCACGCTTGTCATGGCCGGCGTCTACCGCGGCATGGTCGACGACGGGAAGGCGCTGCTCGACAACAGCGGGGCCGACCTCTGGGTCGTGCAACAGGACACGCTCGGGCCATACGCGGAATCCTCCAGCCTCAACGACGATCTCCACCGGGCCGTGCGCGCCGTGCCCGGCGTCGGCCGCGCCGCGAACGTCACCTACCTGACCATGCAGGTGCGCCGCGCCGGCCGCGACGTGCGCGCAATGGTCGTGGGCGTGGCCCCGGGCACGCCGTGGGAAACGCCCGGCTGGCCGCCGCATCTGGTCGCCGGCCGCCAGATCACGCGCAGCCACTACGAAGCCGTGGCCGACGTCGCCGCCGGCGCCCGGCTGGGCGAGCAGCTCACCATCCGCCGCAACCGCTACACGGTCGTGGGCCTGACCCGCCGCATGGTCTCCTCCAGCGGCGACCCGATGGT
>JAHFTC010000017.1:32578-51488 GCA_023269585.1 Opitutaceae bacterium | reverse complement strand
GGTCTATGTCATCCGCGGCGTGCAGAGCCGCGGGGTCGTCGCTACCGTGAAGCATTTCGCCGTCAACGACCAGGAGTGGGAGCGCCGCGAGGTGAACGTGATCGTCGACGAGCGCACGCTGCGCGAAATCCACCTCCCGGCCTTCGAAGCCGCCGTCACCGAGGCCGGCGTGTGGGCCGTCATGACCTCCTACAACCGCATCAACGGCCCCCACGCCAGCCAGTGCGCCCCCCTCATCAACGGCATCCTCAAGGGCGACTGGGGCTTCCGCGGCCTCGTCATGTCGGATTGGGAATCCACCTACACCGCCGCCGGCGCCGCCGACGCCGGACTCGATCTCGAGATGCCCTCCGCCGTCTGGTTCGGCGACGCGCTGCTCGCCGCAGTCCGCGCCGGCCGCGTGCGCGAGTCCGTCATCGACGACAAGGTCCGCCGCCACCTCCGCGTGCGGTTCGAGGCCGGCTTGTTCGACGAGCCGGCTCCGCCCGAGGACGAATCCATCATCCGCAGCGAGCCGCACCGCGCCCTCGCGCAGGAGATCGCCGCCCGCAGCATCGTGCTCCTCAAGAACGACGGCCTGCTGCCGCTCGCCCCCGCCCGCCTGCAACGCATCGCGCTGATCGGGCCCGCCATGAAACACGCCCGCACCGGTGGCGGCGGCAGCTCCTTGGTGCTCCCGTGGCGCACCGTCTCGCCGCTCGAGGGCATCACCGCCGCGCTCGCCGGCCGCGCCACCCTCCTCTTCGAGGAGGGCGTATCCATCGACATGTACCGCCCCGCGCCGATCCCGGCCGAGTTCTTCCACACCCCCGACGGCGCCCCCGGGCTCCGCGCCGAGTACTTCGACAACGCAGACTGCACCGGCGCGCCCGTCGGTGCGCAGACCGAGCCGCGCGCCTTTCTCGAACTCATCGGCGGCACGCCCGACCCGCGCCTGAACAAGGACCTCTTCTCGATCCGTTGGACCGGCCGCTTCACGCCGCCGGTCACCCACGACTACGAGCTGGCGCTGTGCAGCGACGACGGCTCGCGCCTCTGGATCGACGGCAACCTCGTCATCGATCACTGGGGCCCGCACAGCCTCGCCACCAAGACCGCGACGGTGCGGCTCGAGGGCGGTCGCAGCTACGATCTGCGTCTCGAGTTCTGTGAGCTCGGCGGCGACGCCACGATGATCCTCGGCTGGCGCGCGCCCGACGACCGCTCCGTCCCTCCGACGATCGAAGCCGCGGTCGCCGCCGCCCGCGCGGCCGATGTCGCGATCGTCGCGGTCGGGCAGGCCTCCTTCCTCGAAGGCGAAGGTCGCGATGTCGCCGACTTCCGCCTCCCCGGCGGGCAGGACGAACTCGTCCAGGCCGTCGCGGCGGCCAATCCCAATACCGTGGTCGTCGTCTACGGCGGCGTGCCGCAACTGATGGAGCACTGGCTCGGCCGCGTGCGCGCGGTCTTCGCCGCCTTCTATCCCGGCCAGGAAGGCGGACTCGCGCTCGCCGATCTCCTCTTCGGACGCGTCTCCCCCTCGGCCAAGCTCCCGTTCTCGTACCTCCAGCACCGCGAGCAATCGCCCGCCTTCACCGGCTATCAGGACCCGAGCCTGAAATCCCGTTACGCCGAGGGCGTCTTCGTGGGCTACCGCTACCTCGACCAGCAGCGCCTCGCCCCCCTCTTCCCCTTCGGCCACGGCCTCACGTACACGACCTTCTGCTACAGCAACCTGCGCCTCGTCCCCGGACCCGACGGCACCCACACCGCGAGCGTCGACGTGACGAACACCGGCGCGTGCGCCGCCGAGGAGATCGTGCAGCTCTACGTCGCACCGCCGGCGAACACCCCGGTGCCGCGCCCGCCGCAGGAGCTGAAGGCGTTCGCAAAGACCGCCCTCGCCCCTGGCGAAACGCGCACGGTCGCGCTTCCCCTCGGCCCCCGCGCCTTCCAGTACTGGGACCCGCAGCGCCGCGACTGGACGCTCACGCCCGGTGACTACGAGATCCGCATCGGCGCCTCGTCCCGCGACATCCGGCTCACCGGCTGGGTCGCCCAACGTTAGCCCGCCGCAGTCGGCGGAAAAAACAAGAGCGCACCCGTCGGTGCACTCTCGTGTGGCAGTACCCAGCTGGTGGCACCTCAGCGCTCAGCGGTGCAGCGCGATCTCGAGCAGCTCGTCGACGCTCGTGTCGGCCACGCACTGGTAACGGTCGCTCGCACCATAGTAGAGCTTGATCGAACCGTCGGGCTCGACGACGTGCGACGAGGCGAAGACACAGTTGGGCGTGTGCCCACCGTTCTCGTACGGCTCCTCGGGGGTGAGGATGCACTCGTCACCCACCCGGATGAGCTTCGCGGGGTCGTTGAGGTCCGCCAGCGCGACCCCGGCGTGGTAAAGGAACTCGTACTCGCAGACGACCGAAACGGCGTGGAAGATGATCAGCCAGCCCGCCTTGGTCCGGATCGGCGTGCCGCAGGGACCGATCTTGCCCCAGCCGAACGAGCAGCGACCCTTGTCCATCAGCAGACTGGACTGTCCCCAAAACTTGAGATCAGGGGAACGCGTGACCCAGATCTCACCGAGGGCGTTGGGCCGCTCGAGCGCGGTGTAGAGGCCGTCGATCTTCTCGGGGAAGAGCACGGTGTTGCGGAAACCCGTGCCCGTGATGAAGCCCTCCCACTTGAACGTCCTCATGTCCTTCGACGTCATGTGGCCCATGCGGGCGTCGGACCCGTGGCAGCAGAACGTCATGTGGTAGGTGTCGCCGATCTTCGTGAGGCGCGGGTCGTACTGCACGCGGGCGTATTGGCGGTACTCCGGGTCGTCGGGCAGCGGGATGATCTCCCCGATCTTCCAGCCGTCGTAGCCGTTCTTCGATTCGGCGAGGCAGAAGAAGTTGTAGAAGTTGTAGCCCTCGCAGCGCAGGACCATCACGTAGCGCCCGTCGTGTTTCACGACGGAGCTGTTGAAGATGCCGCGGCAGGAGAACGGCACCATGTCGGCGGTGACGATGGGGTTCTTCTTGTAGCGGCGGACCGGACGGCCCTTCGCATACACACGTTTCTCGGGGAACTGGAGCGGTTTGGTTTTCTTCATGGGACCGGGGGGCATGACCGTCTCGTCGCGGCCCAACGCCGCGCGACGATCGTCCCGCAGCGTTCAGCCCCCGCGCCCCAGGGCAAGCGAGCAAATCGTCCCGCCGTCTGCAAAACCGCCGCCGCCCGCCCGGCCACGATCCGCGAAAACCCGGTCATTTCTCCCGCCGCGGCAACCGCGCGCTTGGCAGCCGCGCGCCGGGGCCCAGCATGGCGGCATGTCCCCCGCCGACGCCTTTTCCACGATCGCGACCGCCATGGCCCGCATGTCCTCACTTTTCGGACGCACCCTCTTCGACGAATGGGTGGTCGTGCGCCTCGGGCCGGGCACCGCCACCGTCGAACACTACGAGGGGCCGCGCTTGGCGGAGTGCCTCGCCTCCTTCTCCAAGGATGTGGCCCTGCTGCGCCAGGAGGCCTCGGACCGCGCCCACGAGTCGGGCGACTTCGACTTCGCCCGCGCCGCCGCCGGCACCCAGTTCGACGCCCTGCTGAAGGTCGCGCCCGACGCCTACCTGCTCTGCAACAACACCGGCCTTTCGATGGAGCAGATCCGGGCGTACCCCGAGTGGCTCAAGGCCCAGGTGCCCTTCGCCAACCTCGCCGAGCGCTTCCGTCTCGATCCCGTCGTCTTCCCCCGTTGAGCGCCAACCGGCGCAGGGCCGAGCCGCAGCCCCGCTGCGGCGCCCGCGGCAGACACGAAAAACCCTCCGGCTTGCGACCGGAGGGCGAAAGGGAGGCGGCGAAGCTTACTTCTTGGCGCCGCGCTTGAACTTCGAGGTGAACTTCTCGACGCGGCCGGCGGTGTCGACCAAGCGCTTCTCGCCCGTGTAGGCGGGATGCGAATCGGAGGTCACGTCGCGGAGCACGAGGTGGTATTCCTCGCCGTCGATGGTCTCCTTGCGCTGAGACTTCATCGTCGACTTCGTCAGATGCTTGTGCCCGGTGGAAACGTCCACAAAGCAGACGTTGTTGAGCGTGGGATGGCCTTCGGGTTTCACGGCGAAAATTCTCTGGGTTGAATCAACCTTGGCGCGCCTTGTAGCGCGGGTCGGTCTTGTTGATGACGTAGAGACGCCCGCGACGGCGGACGACTTGGCAGTCGGGATGACGCTTCTTCGCGGACTTCAGGGACGAGACAACTTTCATAGGAAGCCGCCGACGACACCGAACGCTCCCAGCCCTGTCAACCCTCGTTTCCAAAGAAAATTCAAACGCCTGCCGCGCCCGCTCCGCCGGCAAAACGCTGCCCCCCCGTTCAGGGAAGGCCCGATGGCGCCGCGTCTCCACCCGCGCTACCTTCTCGTCGACGCTTCCCCGCCCCCCGGGAGGCGCCACCACGTCCGAACCGCTCGCTCCCATGACGCTCCTTCGTCCGTTCTCCGCGCTGCTCCTCCTCAGCTCGCTTTCGCTTCCCGTTTGCGGCCAACTCCAGCCGGCCTCCGCGGGCCGACCCACCGACTACCACGACTGGTTCGCACCGCTGAATCCGGCCACCAGCCTTGTCGTTCCCGGGGCCCAGACCCCCGCCGCAAACGAGATCGACACTCCCGCGCGCCGCTGGACTCCTTGGTCTCCCAATACGCCTCCCTCCGGCCCTGACAGCCCCATCACGGGCACCGGCATCGATCTCTTCTGCGAGATCGTCTTCCTTGGCGAAACGGGGACCGGCTGGACCGCGTTCGGTTGGAGCACCGCTGGGGAGGACACGGTGCTCAGCGCCAGCACCGCCGACCGCCTCTTCGGCAGTTACACCCAGCCCACGCTCTCCAACGTCGAGGACCTCGATCTCTTCGTCGAACGCAGCGACGGCTCCCGCTACTACGTCTTCGACAAGACCCGCAACTCCCCCGGCGCGTCACCAACCGACGGATATTGGGGCACGCTGCTTCCGCTCGCCAGCTGCCGCGACGCGCAGGTCGGGCTGGTGGACGCCTATGGCTTGCCCTTTGCCGTCTTCGCCTTCGCTCCGTCCGGCAACGACCTCTCACCCGAACTCTTCGTCTTCGCGATCCGCGCCGGGGCGGATCGCGCCATCGGCCCCGCCGTGCCGGAGCCCTCCACCTATGGAGTGTGCGCCAGTGCGGTCCTGCTCGGCGTCCTCGCCCTCCGCCGCCGGTGGCGGACGATTCACCCGGCCCCGAAACTTGCCTCGGGGCCGGCCCGCGCGTAATCAACGCGCCATGCCCGTCGCCCTCGCCGACCTCGTCGCCCACTGCCACCAACGCCTCGGCCTGCCCGGCTTCCCCGACTTCCCCGGCTCGCACAACGGCCTGCAGATCGAGAACAGCGGCACCGTCACGCGCCTCGGCGCCGCGGTCGACGCCGGCCTCGAGACCTTCCGCGCCGCCGCCGCCGCCGGAGTCGATTTCCTCCTCGTGCACCACGGCCTGTTCTGGGACGGCGCCCGCCCCTTCGTCGGCGCCCAGCGCGAGCGCCTCCGCGTCGCCTTCACCGCCAACCTCGCCGTCTACTCCGCCCACCTCCCGCTCGATGCCCACCCCGAGCTCGGCAACAACGCCCAGCTCGCGCGCGCCCTCGGCCTGTCGCCGCTCCGTGGATTCCTGCCGTATCAGGGCCGCGACATCGGCCTCGTCGCCTCCGCCCCGGCCGACCGCGCCGCGCTGCGCGGCCGCCTCAAGGCGCAGTTCCCCGGCGGCGTGACCGCGCTCGAGTTCGGCCCGGCGCAACCGCGCGAAATCGCCCTGCTCACCGGCAGCGGCATGAGCGCGCTCGACGCCCTCGCCCCCGCCGGCCTCGATACCCTCGTCACGGGCGAGCTCAAGCAGGCCGTCTTCAACCGCGCCCAGGAGGAGGGCCTCAACCTTTACCTGTGCGGCCACTACGCCTCTGAAACCTACGGTGTGCGCGCCCTCGCCACCGAGCTCGCCACCCGCTTCGACCTCCCCTGGACCTTCCTCCCGAGCGCCTGCCCGCTGTAGCCCCGCGCAACGTCCATCCGGCGTCGCCCTTCCTCGGACTTTGATTCGCTCCTGGAGCGTCGCGGCCGGCATCTCGCGCAGCGTCCCTCCGGCGTCGCCCTTCCTCGGATGTCCGCACTCCGCCGGCGGGTCGCACCCCCGGTGAAAGCTGGGAGTGGAGCCCATTGAAGACCGTTCGAGAAGTGTCTCCGCGCCCCTCCCGCGTGGCTCCACCGAACATGTCAACTATTGGGTGACATGTTCGGCGAAGCGCCCCCTTCCCGTTCCCCGCCGACCAAACCGCCGGGCGCCATCGCGACCGCGGCTCGCGCCCCCCGCGCGACCGCGCCCTGCCTTTGCCCCGCCCGCCACCGTCGTCTTGCCTCCGCGCCTCCGGCCCCTCACTACTCCCGCCATGAAGAAGCTCGCCATCCTCAACGGCCCCAACCTCGACCGCCTCGGCAAACGCGAACCCGCCGTCTACGGCCACGCCACGCTCGCCGACCTCGAGCGCGACCTGCGCGCCGCCTTCGCCGGCCGGCCCGTCGAGTTCGAGTTCTTCCAGAGCAACCACGAGGGTGCGCTCATCGATTGCATCGCCTCGCTCGCCGACCGCCGGTTCGACGGCTTCGTCATCAATCCCGGCGGGCTCACCCACACCAGCGTCGCGCTGCGCGATGCCATCGCCGGCTCCGGCCTGCCCGCCATCGAGGTGCACATCTCCAACGTCCACGCCCGCGAGGAGTTTCGCCACAAGTCCGTCACCGCCGGCGCCTGCCTCGGCGTGATCGCCGGCCTCGGCCTACCCGGCTACCGCGCCGCGCTCGAGTTCCTCGCCGCCCGGGGTTGAACGTGTCGCTCCCCCTGCACAACCACGCCCCCAGCCGGGCTCGGTCTTCAGTTGCAGAGCGCGCGTTCGCCCGCGCCGCCACGGCACCGCTAGGCTCCCTCGCACCGGCAAGCCCGTATCCTGCAGGAACCCGATGACTCCGTCCGCACCCGAACCCGCCGCCGGGCCCGCCACGCCCGCCGCCGCCGCTCCGGCGTGGTTCGTCTGTCACACGAAACCGCGCTGCGAGAAAAAGTTCGCCGACCTGCTCGTGCGCGAGACCTGCCCGCACAGCCTGCCGCTCGTCGCCAGCGAGCGGCGCTACGGCAACCGTATCCGCCGGTTCACCAAGCCGCTCTTTCCCGGCTACGTTTTCACCCAGGTCGATCCCACCCGGCGCAACCGGCTCTACCAACAGGATCTGGTCGTGCGGTTCCTCCCCGTGCCCGACGAGGCGGCCTTCCTCCGGCAGCTCGCCGCCGTCGAGTCGCTCGTCGCGGCCGGCCTCGAGGCCACCCTGCATCCGCTTCTCAAGCACGGAGCGCGCGTTCGTATCGTCGGCGGTCCGCTGCGGGGCGTCGAGGGCATGGTGGAGAACCCGCATTCGCCCAAGGGCGTCGTCATCGCGATGGACGTGCTCCAGCAGGGCGTGCTCGTCGCCGTGCCACTCGCCGACATCAAGCTCCTGCCCTGAGCCCGGCCCCCGCCCGTTCGGCGCCCCCTCTTGCGCCCCGCCAGCTCTCCCCGCGGTCGCACCCCCTTTGGCCGTCTTTCTGTTACGACCGTAACACCAAAACGTCCTCTCGCCTCCGTTCTCCTCCTCCGAGCCCTCGTCGCCATGGCCCATTTCGTGTTACGGTCGTAACACAAAATGGGCCGTTGAGCGCAAACCGCGCTTTCGCGGCCGCCCGTTCTCGATACCCTTCCCCCATGGCCGACACACCCCCGCCCTCCCGCGCTCCTCGCGGCCAACTCGTCATCCGCACCATCGCCATGCCGGCCGACACCAACGCCGCCGGCGACATCTTCGGCGGCTGGCTCGTGTCCCAGATGGACATCGGCGGCGCCATCCTCGCCCATCAGGTCGCCCGCTGCCGCGTGACCACCGTGGCGGTCGACGCCATGGCGTTCCACCACCCGGTGCTCGTCGGCGACACCATCGCCTGTTTTGCCGATCTCCAGCGCACCGGTCGTACCTCGCTCGGCATCCACATCGAAGTCTGGGTGCAACGGCATTTCTCGCGCACCGAACAATGCGTCACCGAAGGCGTTTTCACCTATGTGGCGCTCGACTCCGCTGGACGCCCGCAACCCGTCCATCGCGCCGACAACCCACCGCCGCTCGATCCCGGCCCGTAGCACGGCCCGGCGGAGTCCCGTCACTCAGCCCCGCCATCCGGCCAATTCTCAGCCAACACGACGGATTGCCAGAAACGAACGCCCGCAGCGTGCGGTCGGGTCGGGGGGACTCGACGAGCCCGCCGCACCCGCCGACGCACCGCAAGTATCCGGACTTGTCCTCCCCTCTCCCGTTGCGGCTCAGCCACGTTCACCCAGGCGAGCGTCGCGACGGAAAGTGATGGAAGCCCGAAGACCGGGGAGCCAAGCAGGTGAGCGATAGGATCATGTCCGGGCACCGGCCGTTCAGCTTCACCACTCCGCACTCGCCTGTCGTCCGCGCCGCTCAGCTCATCGTCTGGATGATCCTCACGATGGGCAAAAACAGCGCGATCACGATCGTGCCCACGGTGAGCGCCAGGAACACGATCAGCAGCGGCTCCAGCAGCGCCGTGAGGCCGCCCACCGCCGTGTCCACTTCCTCATCATAGGCGTCGGCCACCCGGCCGAGCATCTCCGCCAACGCCCCGGTCTCCTCACCCACGGCGACCATGCTCTCGAGCAGATCCGGGAAACGCCGGGTCGCGCGCAACGCCGCGGCCAGGCCCACGCCCGCCTGCACATGCAGGCGCACCGCATCGAGCGCGGTGGCAAACACCGCGTTGTCCGCCGTGTCGCGCGCCACCTGCAACGCCTGCAGGATCGGCACCCCGTTGCCGAGCATCGTCCCGAGCGTGCGCGCGAAGCGCGCCACCGCCGTCTTCCGCCGGAGCTCGCCCAGCGCCGGGAGACGCAGCCCCACCTCGTCGAGGAACCTTCGGCCCCGCGCCGCCCGCCTCACCCCGGCGTGCAGAATCGCCAGCCCCGCCCCGCCGAGCGCGAGCCAGCCCGCGTGGGCTCCGACAAAATCGCTCGTCGCCAGCACCGCCTGCGTGAGCCCGGGCATCTCCGCCCCGCGGAGCTGCTCCTGGAAGATCGTGCGGAACTTCGGCACCACAAACAGCATCAGGCCGGTCAGGATGAGCACCGTCACCGTCAGCACCGCGACAGGGTAGTACAGTGCCGCCTGCACGCGCCGCCGTATCCGATCCGCCTTTTCAAGGAACCGCGCGAGCTGCAGCAGGGCCACCTCGAGGTGTCCGCCCGCTTCGCCCGCGCGGACCATCCCGACATAAACCTCGGGAAAAACCCGCCGCCGTTTCACCATCGCCGTCGAGAGGCTTTCGCCCGCGACAATCCCCGCCGCCAACTCCGCGATCACCGCACGAAAGGCCGGACGGCGCTCCTGCCGCTCGAGGACCTGCAACGCCCGCAGGAGCGGCAGGCCCGCCTGCACCAGCGTGCCGAGCTGCCGCGTGAATTCCGCCAGGCCGTGCGCGTCCACGACGCGCCCGAACGTTACCGGCGCTCGCCCCCGGGGCCGCGCCCCCGCGCCATCCCGCCGGCCTCCGCCCTCGCCGCCGGCCCCGATGCTGGTCGGGAAGAACCCGCGTTGCCGCACCTCCTCCGCCGCGCGCTCCGCCGTCGCCGCCTCCAGCGTACCGCTGCGTTCCCGGCCCGTTCCGTCGATCGCCGTGAAATCAAATCTCGGCATCCACAATCCGAATGCCGCTTCCCCCCGCGGCTGTGAAGCGAAAATTCGCCCGCCGCTGCGAAACCTCCCCCGTCGGAGCGGCGGCCACCGGGCCGCGAAAACCCGCCGTTCACCGCGCCTGCAACACGTGCTGGTTGGCCATCGTGATGCCGCTGAGCATCGCGCCGGTGATGCCCAAAAATCCCTGGTCGGTCCCGATGAGCACCAGATTCGCCCACGGCGTGCGCCCGTCGCGCACCTTCCGCGGTGCCCCGTAGATCGCACCGCCGCGATGCCCGGTGTAGCGCTCCACCGTGAGCGGCGTGAACATGTCGGTGGCCAGCGTCGCCGCCTCCGCCGCACCGGGCGCGACCGGGGCCAGAAACCGCCGGGCGCTCGTCGCCATCTCGCCGAACCAGCGCTGCTTCTCCGCCCGGTACTGCGGCTCCGGCATCGCCGCCCACGCGGCGTGGCTGGCGAGGCTCGTCACGCGCACACAACCCTCCGCCATCGTCCGGCCGCCGAAGGCGAAGTTGTTCGGCAGGCAGATCACCCCGCTGCGCAGATCGACCGGTCCCGCCGGGTTGGCGAACTCGAAGCGATCGGAGTCGTTGAAGAACACGATGGTCTCGTGCCAGCCGAAGTCGGCCGGCGGGCGGGCGAGCACCTGAATCGTCTCCACGAAACCAAGTCGCTCGCGGTCCACCGGCGTCGCGGCCGCCGCGGTGGCCGGATCGTCCTCGCACAGCAGCCGCGTCTCTTCGGCGCCGGCCGAGCTGAGCACCCAGTCGGCGGTCACCGTCTCGCCGTTGTCCAGCTCGAGCGCGGTCACCCGGCCGCCGGCGGCGCGGAGCCGGCGGACGCCGCACTTCATCCGCCGCTCGCCGCCACTCTCGCGCAGCCGGTCGGTGAGCAGGCGGAGCACGACGCGGATGCCCTCGAACGGGCGCGCGAAGCCCTCGAGGTACACGGCCTTGAACATGATCACGAACTGCAGCGCATCCATGTCGCGCGGCGTCGCGCTGCCGTAGTAGAATAGCGGGCACAACAGCATGTCCTCGAGCACGGGGTCGGTGAGGTGCCGGCGGAGCATCTCGCGGGCGGTGTAGCCGGGCGGGACGGTGACCGTGTCGTCGAAGGCGCGCAGCTCCGCCAGAAACCGCCGGTAGCCGTCGATCTGCGCGGGGAACTCGCGCGCGACCTCGGCCTCGAGCAGCGCCCCGCCGTTGTCCCAGCGCAGTTCGCGCCCCGGGAAACGCACCGCCGAGCCCAGCTGCGGGCAGAGGTCGAGGGCGTCGCGCTCGATGCGCAGTTGGCGCAGAAGCTTGCCCAACGCCGTGCCGCGCACCTCGCGCCCGACGAAGTTCGTCATCGCGTGCAGGCCCACGTCGTACTTGCGGCCATCGACGCTGTAGAAGCTGTTGAGCCCGCCCACGACATTGTGGCGTTCGAACAGGCAGACCTTCTTGCCGAAGTGCGCCAAGCGCACGCCGGCGGCCAGCGCGGACAGGCCGGCCCCGATGATGGCGACGTCGTAATGGCTATTGCTGGGCATGACTCGTGGGAAGGGCTGGACGCTCGCGGCCGGCGCCCCGCCGATCAATGCCCAAGTGCGGTTTCGCGGCGGCCACGCCCGCCTGCGCCGTGCGCCTCTTGAACGCGGCGCCACTTGCCATTACAGCCGAACCGCATTTGTCCGATACTTCTGGGGGAATCCCATTCCTCCCGAGTCCGCCCATGCCTGCCATGGGCCCATCCCCCGCCCCGCAATGGCCAACGTCCTCCTCCTCGATGCCAATGAAGTGGCCGGCCGTGCCATGCAAGGGATCCTTGCCCGCGGCCACCACCGTTGCACCGTGGCCGTGAACAGCGCCGACGCCTGGAAGGCGCTGCACGATCTGGTGAACATCGACATGGTGTTCCTCGAGCTCGAGCTGGCGGGCGAGAAGGGCTTCGATTTCCTCCAGCGCCTCCGCGACGACGCCTTCCTCAAGCAGATCCCGGTCATCATCTACACCACGGTCGGCGACCACGCCACCGTCCGGAAAGTCCTGCTGCTCAAGGTACAGAACTACCTCATCAAGCCGTACAACGACGAACACATCTTCCGCGAGGTCACGAAGGCCTGCGCCAACCCTTGGCGCGCGCTCCAGTTCGAGGAGGAGAAATCGTTTTGTGCCCAGATGGGCTACGCGCCTGCCAACCTCCGCGCCATGCGCGAGGATCTCGCCGAATCGCTGGAAAAAAGCCGCGCCTTCTTTGAGGGCTGCGTGGGGTCGCGCAACCCGCCGCAAGTCCACGCCCGCATCGATGCCCTCACCGAGAAGGCCGAGGCCTCCGGCATCTGGGGCGTCGTCGAGTACATGGCCAACGCCAAGGACAAGGCGACCGCCGGCGACTGGACGTTCTTCAAGCGCTGCCCGGAAGACCTCGCCTACGCCCGCGATCTCATCCTGCTCCAACTCGATCCCAAGCGCCTCCTCGCCGGCACGATGACCGAGGAAGAAAAGGAGATGCAGCGCGAATCCCAAGCCCGCGCCCTTTGGATGCATGCCGACGTCGACAAGAGCGGCCCGATGGTTTCCGGAGAAGAGGTCATGCTCCAAGCCGAGGCCCTCACCGCCTGCCCAGCCATCGACTCCGTGGCCGCCGCCTTCCAGATGACGGCCGACGGCACCACGACCAATCTCACCCAGATCAACGACCTCATCGCCAAGGACCCCGCCCTCATCACCCAGGTGCTCATCGCCGCCAATCACCTCGACCACGACGAGATGACGATCATCGACGACCCGCGCACCGCCGTGGGCCTGCTTGGCAACATCAAGCTCACCGCCATCGCCAAGGCCTTGCCCACGATTCCAGCGCGCCACATGCATGTGCCGCCGATCACTTGGGTGCACTTCTGGATGTTCCAGATGGGGGTCGCCCGCCTCGCCCAGTTCACCGCCCGTTACCTGGAATTCGAGTTGCTCGTCGGTCGTGCCTACACCGCCGGACTGCTTCAGGACGTGGGCAAACTGGTGCTCCTGAAACTTTTCCCGTTCGGCTTTCCCGCGATGGTCAACTACGCCCGCGAGCACAAGATCCCGCTGCACGAGGCCGAGACCAAGTTCATCGGCTGCACGACCCGCGAGCTCGGTGAACGCTTCGCCACCAAACACGGGCTGCCCACCTCGCTCTGCCGGGTGATCCGCTGGGCCGAGGCCCCGCAGAACGCCGGCGACGATATCGAACTGGTCGGTGTCGTCTCCCTCGCCCGCGACCTCTGTCTGCACAACCACGTCGGCTTCTCCGGCGACACCCCAAAGGACACCGCGCCGCCGATCGAGGATACGCTCGCCTGGCAGGTGCTGCGCACGCGGGTTTTCCCGAGCTTCAATATGAAGAAGTTCGAGGCCGAGGCCCACGCGCTCTGCCTCGAGCTCAAGCAGAACCTCGCCGGCAAGCAGCAGCAGAACTGAACCGGCAAAGACTCGGCCGCGCCTTACGCCTCACCCAGCGCCGCCGCAAACTCCGCCGGCAGCTCCGCCCGCGCCCCGAAGCTCCAGTCGCGGCCCTTCCACGCGTAGCGCACCTGCGTCTCCAACGAATGGAGAAACAGCCGCTTGCTCCGCACGGTCTTGGCGAACTCGCGGTTCTTCCGGAAATCGCCGTAGGTCTGGTCACCCACGATCGGCAGCTGCCGCCGCGCACACTGCACACGCAACTGGTGCGTCCGGCCCGTGCGCGGCTTCAATTCGATCAGCGCCAGCGGCTGCGCCCCCTGCACCCCGCGCAACAGCCGGAATTCGCTCTCCGCGGGAATGTGTCCGCCGGCCGCCGACGAACGCACCACCCCTCCCTTGCGCTCGACGGCAAGCCGGTCGCGCCACACCTCGCGCGGCGCCCGCGGCCGGCCGAACACCAGCGCCACGTACGTCTTCGCGATCGCCTTGCGTTGAAACTGCGCCTTCACGTCCGCCGCGAGTTTTCCGTCGGCTGCGACAAGGATCACGCCGGAGGTGGCCGAATCGAGCCGGTTAAGCAGCCAGAGCCGCCGCTCCGCGCCGCTCGCCGCATCGGTCCACACGAAGCACTCCGCCTCGAGATCGTAGTCCGCGTCCAGCAGCGCCCGCCCGCGGTCCTGGCCGCGTTCGTTCGGATGCGAGAGCACGCCCGCCGGTTTCGCGAGCGCCCCGAGCCCGTTGGCGTCGTGGCTGAGCAACTCCACGCCGGCGACGCGGGGCAGACTGTTCCAGAAAGTGGCGGCGGAGCTCATCGGAAGAAGAAGGTGAAGAGGACTTCCTCCTCGTCGCCGAACAGGGCGATCATGTCCTGGGTCCAAGGCCGGTAGGGCGCGCGCGCGCGGATCGCGTCCAGACAGGTCAACGTGGCCACCCGTCCTGCCGTGTCCTCGCCGCCCACATCGAGGATGCGGATCTCGCCCTGCGTATTCACCATGAAATGGATCGTCACCTGCGAACGCGCCGGCGGGTGCGTCGACATCTCCGCGGCCAGCTTCTGGAACTGGCCGTCGATCGTGCCGATGAACTCGTCCCACCAGATGCCCGCCTCGCTCAGCCGCGAGCTCACCGCCGGCACGCCCAGGCTCGAGGCGGAGAGGGGCTGATTCGCCAACACCGCCGGGCGTACATTCTGCAGTTTCGGCCGCGGTCGTGGCGCCGGTCGTCCCGGAGCACCGGGGACACCGCCGCCGCTCACGGCCAGCAACTGTTGCGAACCCTCGCCCGCCTCCCTGCCCTCCTGCGACTTTTCATCGTCGGCCTTGCCCTCGTTTTTGCGGCCGATGTTCGTGCCGAGGCCTTCGGGATTCTCCCCGCTGAACTTCTCGAAACCGGGCAGCGGTTCGGCCGCTTTGGGTTGGTTCGGGCTGCCCACCACCACGGCGGTCATGCCCGCGCCGCGCTGGCCGTCGGCACCGGGCAGCGGGGTGGGCTCAGCCGGTGTCTGGCGCATTCCCGTCACGACCGCCGTCGACTCGTCCACCTCGCCGGTGGTCTTCGCGCGGTCGGAGTTGTCCCGGCCCGGCTCCGGTTGGGCGGCCTGCTGGTTGCGCGCGCCATAATTCTCGGTGGCTCCGGGATCGTTCTCCGGAGCGTCCGGGTTCACTTCGACAAAGCGCATCGGTTGCGGCGGCGGGTCGTCGGCGAGCAGGAAGGTCAGCTCCTGTTTCTCGTATTTCTCCCGCATCGACGCGATGTCGCCGGGCGGCGGCTCGAACCCGCCGAAGGGAATCTTCATCGCCCCGAAATACGCCGCGACGTGAAACACCACGGTGCCGACCAGCCCAATGACGATCGGCCAACGTTCCGCGCGAACCTCGTCGTGCCGCCGTCGTTCGACGGCGAGCTCTTCGGTGCTCCGTGGCGGCAGGATTTCCATCGGCGTTCGGCGGGTCAGAGGGTCGGTGTCAGACCCGCGCGGGCGAGCAATTGTTTCGTCTCATCCGCCGGCAGGCCCACGATGTTCGTCAACGAGCCGGTGTAGCGCTCGACGATGAGTTCGCCGCCGTCCTGGATGCCATACGCACCGGCCTTGTCGAGCGGGTTGCAGCCGGCGAAGTAGCGCGCGATGAGCGCGTCGTCGAGCGCGCGGAACGTCACGCGACTCTCGATGCCGATCGCGGCGTTGCAGTGGCGCGAGCGCACCACCACCGCCGTGAACACCGAGTGCGTCTTCCCGGAGAGCCGTTGCAGCATCGCCCGCGCGTCGGCGAGATCCGCCGGCTTGTGGAACACAAAGCCGTCGAGGAACACCGTGGTGTCCGCGCCGAGCACCACGGCGTCGCGGTGCCGCGTCGCGACCCAATCGGCCTTCAGCGCAGCGTTGTGCGTCACCATCTCCCGCGGCGTCTCCGTCGCGGCCGGCTCGTGCTCCTCGACCGCCGCCGGCACCACCGCGAACACGAACCCGAGGCGCGCGAGGATCTCGCGGCGGCGCGGCGAGGCGGAGGCGAGAATGAGAGGTTGGTGCATGAGGCGGGCGGAGGACGTTGGACGAAGCGCCGCACGCTACAGGCCGCCGCCGCCGCCGGGCCAGCGCTTTTCCGAGGCCTGTCCTTTCGACCGCCCCTCCAGCTTCTCCGCACCATGGTCGCGAAACTCAAACACCCCAAAGACGCAAAATTCTGATGCGACCGCGCCACGTTTTTGCGTCCTCGTTGTTCCCACCGTCTCATTCCCCCTCGAAAAAACCAAAATCTGGTCCTGAGAAGATGACGCAAAACCGTGATACGACCACGCCATGTTTTTGCGTCTGCACCTGGCGACCGCCCGACTCGGCGTCGCAGGCGCATCCGACCGCCGCTCTCGTTTTCCAGTCTTGGTTCCCTTCGTTTCCTGCTGTGGAATCCCGCCCGAGATGAAAATCGGTCTCGCGCAGCTCAACACCACCGTCGGCGATCTCGACGGCAACCGCCGCCGCATCCTCGAAGCCTACCGCGATCTCGTCGCCCGCGGTGCGGAACTGGTCCTGACCCCCGAGCTCGTCCTCACCGGCTACCCGCCGCGCGACCTGCTCCTGCGCCGCCGTTTCGACGAGGACGCCGCCGCATCGCTCGCCGCCATCGCGGCGGAGGTCGGCGCAGTGCCGTTGCTGGTCGGCTGCATCGAGGCGAACCGCTCCGGCGCCGGCCGCCCGTGCTTCAACGCCGCCGCCTTCTGCCACCGCCGCCTCGTCATCGCCACCGCGCACAAGTGCCTGCTCCCCACCTACGACGTCTTCGACGAGGATCGCTACTTCGAGCCCGCTGCCGCGCCGACCGTCGTCGAGTTCGCCGGACTGCGCCTCGGCGTCACAATCTGCGAGGACATCTGGACGCATCCCTCGGTCGCCACGCGCCGGCTCTACCGCGGAGAAAATCCCGTCGCCCAGCTCGCCGCCCAACGGTGCGACTTGATGCTCAACCTCTCCGCGAGCCCGTGGCACAACGGCAAGGGCGACGTCCGCGCCCGCCTCGTCGCCGAATCCGCGAAGACGCTCGGCTGCCCGGTGGTCTACTGCAACGCCGTCGGCGGCAACGACGAGTTGATCTTCGACGGCCGAAGCATCGTGGCCGATGCCGCCGGCACCCTCGTCGCCGGTCTTCCCGCCTTCCGCGAGACCTGCGAGATTGTCGACATCGCCCTAGGCCGCGCCTCCGCTCCGGCCGCCGCGCCGCGCCTCGACCCGACCTTCGCCCAGGCGGAGATGAAGGACATCTTCGAGGCGCTCGTCCTCGGTCTGCGCGACTACGCGCAGAAGAGCGGTTTCAAACGCGCCCTCGTCGCGCTCAGCGGCGGCATCGACTCCGCGGTCGTCGCCGTGATCGCCGCCGCCGCCTTCGGCCCGGAGAACGTCACCGGCGTCAGCCTGCCCTCGTCGATCTCCAGCCAGCACTCGCGCGACGACGCCCGCGTGCTCGCCGCCAATCTCCGGATACCGTTTCACACCATCGCCATCGCCGACACCGTGGCCGCCGCCGAGGCCGCACTCGGCCCGCTCTTCGCCGGCCGCGCGCGCGATGTCGCCGAGGAGAACATCCAGGCCCGCACCCGCGGCGTGCTCATGATGGCGCTCTCGAACAAGTTCAACGCCCTCCTCCTCACCACCGGCAACAAGAGCGAGGTCGCCGTCGGCTACTGCACGCTCTACGGCGACATGTGCGGCGGCCTGGCCGTGATCTCGGACGTCTTCAAGATGCAGGTCTACGCCCTCTCGCGCTGGATCAACGCCGACTACAGCCGCTCGCTCGGTGTGCCCGGAGGTGTGATACCGCTTTCGACCATCGAGAAGCCCCCGTCGGCCGAGCTGCGCCCCGACCAGAAGGACCAGGACTCCCTCCCGCCCTACGACCTGCTCGACCGCTTGCTCGAGGGCTACGTCGAGGAGGGTCTCTCGCGCCGCGACCTCGTCGCCCGCGGTTTCGACCCCGCGATGGTGCATGACATCTGCCGCAAGGTGGACCTCAACGAGTACAAGCGGAAGCAGTCCGCCCCCGGGTTGAAGATCACCCCCCTCGCCTTCGGCGTCGGCCGCCGCATCCCCATCGTCCAGCGCTACGTCAGCTGAGCGCGACTGGTCTCCAGATGGGGCAAACCGCTAATGGACGCTAATCGTCGCTAATCCGGAGAAACACACCGGAGATCCGATAGTGCGCCGGTACCCGCCATCGGGGGCCACGGTTCTTTTTCGGATCGAGCCGAAACCCGATTCGACCTTCATTGCAACGGCCCCCTGCACAACCGGAGACACCAACATGGAAGCAAACGACAAACCGTTTCAGCAGGAAGGATACGATCTCATGGCGGCCGCGTTCGAGGTGTACAACGACCTTGGCCACGGCTTCACCGAAGACATATACCAGGATGCACTCGAAACCGAGCTAGCTGACCGTGGGATCCCGTTTCTCGCCCAAGCGGAGATCGTCGTCTTCTACAAGGGCAAGCCGCTCCGCAAGAAGCTCCGCCCCGACTTGCTCGTCTTCGGCGAAGTCATCGCCGAGTTGAAAGCTGTTACCGCGCTGACATCCGAACACGAGGCCCAGCTGCTGAACTACCTCAAAGCGACCGGGAAGCAGGTCGGCTACCTCATCAACTTCAGCCACGGTCCCAGGCTCGAATGGAAGCGTTTCGCCCGCAACCGAACCACAAGTATTCCCACTAGAGATCGCTCCGCCAACGAACGCTAATCAGCGTCCCGTTTCGGTCTCCATTCCCGGCAGGTCCCGTCTCGATCCAGACATCTTCCTCCTCCGAATTAGCGAAGATCAGCGTCCATTAGCGGTTTCCCACTCCGAAAAGAACCTCTGCACACTCCCTACTCCCATGTCCGCCTCCCCGATCTCCGACTCCCTCTTCGCCCGCGCCCTGCAACTCATCCCGGGGGGCGTGAACTCGCCGGTACGCGCGTTCCGCTCCGTCGGCGGCGCGCCGTTCTTCGTGAAGCGCGCCGAGGGCGCCCACCTCGTCACCGCCGACGACCGCACGCTCATCGACTTCGTCTGCACCTGGGGCCCCGCCATCCACGGCCACAACCACCCGCGTATCCGCGCCGCCATCGCCACCGCCCTCAACGCCGGCACCAGCTTCGGCACGCCGAATCCCTACGAGGTCGAGATGGCCGAGCTTATCGTGCGCTTCGTGCCCTCGATCCAGAAAGTGAGAATGTGCAACAGCGGCACCGAGG